>CAZICR010000563.1:0-2138 GCA_964537795.1 uncultured Cellvibrionaceae bacterium
CCCAAGTATTACTGCAAACTGATCTAGGCACTATTCGTATCGAACTCTATGATTCACTGGCACCTATCACGGTTAAGAATTTTCTGGATTATGTAGATTCAGGTTTTTACAACGGCACTATTTTTCATAGGGTAATACCAGGCTTCGTTGCGCAAGGTGGTGGTTACACTTTTGATTTTGCTGAAAAGAAAACCAACCCGGAAATTAAAAATGAATCGGACAATGGATTGAAAAATGATTATAAAACTATTGCAATGGCAAGAATGCCACACCCCGATAGCGCCTCATCACAATTTTATTTTAATCTAAAAGATAATCCTTCCCTAAATGCCAAAGTCGGTGCCAATGGTTATACCGTTTTTGGCCGTGTTATCGAAGGGATGGATGTGGTTGAAAAAATTGCAAAGGAACCAACTGGCATGTATAAAAGTTTTCCTGAAGCTCCCAATTATGCTGTCAGAATACTTAACGCGAAGCGTGTCACTGCAGGCAGCATTACCGGTAACTCATCGACGCCAAGTCGAATGGAGAATTCCCGTATTAAAGACGCCTTGATTTCCAAACCGTGATTAGTATGAAGCACAGCACAGCATTAAGTGTAAACCTGAACAAAATTGCCTTGATTCGCAATTCGCGCGAAGGCAATTTTCCTGATGTCACGGAACATGGAAAAATGTGTCTGGATTTTGGAGCTGATGGATTAACTGTCCACCCCCGTCCAGATCAACGCCATATTCGCCCGCATGATGTAATGGATATTGCGGAATTATTAAAAGATTATCCCGATCGTGAATTTAATATTGAAGGCAACCCTTTTGCAGAATCCATTAACAATTTTCCCGGATTTTTATCACTGGTGCGCTCAAGCTTGCCCGATCAATGTACCTTGGTTCCTGACAATAACCAACAACTCACTTCTGATCATGGTTTTGATTTACGCATTTCCGGTGAAACATTAAAACCTATTATCAATGAACTACATGATTTGGGTATTCGTGTCAGTTTATTTATGGATCCGGATCAAGATCAAATCAGTTTGGCAAAAGAAATCGGCGCCGACAGAATTGAACTCTACACTGGTCCCTATGCTGCCGCTTACAAAAATGCTGATCAAGGTGAATCTATTTTTCTAAACTATTTGGATGCGGCAATTCATGCACAAAAAATCGGAATAGGTTTAAATGCAGGGCACGATTTAAATTTACAAAATCTCGCCAACTTTCGCCGTGTCCCTGATTTGTTGGAAGTATCTATTGGTCACGCCTTAACAGTGGAAGCCATTAATATGGGCTTGGAAAAAACCATTAAGCAATATATCGATCTGTGTCGAGCCTGATCAAACTAATATGAAACCAACCAAAGAAACCGCTCGCGAAGATTCAGCCGCCTATCGCGAAAAAAAACAATTTTTTAATTCTCTGCTAACAGTATATGGTAGAAAAACTGTACTCGAAGCATTACAAGACAAACAGGTACAGATTTATCGATTGCATTTGGCAGACAGCAATAAAAAAGCCGACATAATTGACGACATTATTCAATTAGCTACTGAAAAAAAAGCCGAAATTGTTTACCACTCACGCCAAGCCCTTTCACGCATTTCCAAAAATGCCAGCCAGGATCAAGGTGTTGCGGCTGATTTGCGATTAACCGGTTATCAAACCTATGAGGACTTCATCAGCAATCGACCAGCAACAGAAAAACCATTCATATTATTAGCACTGGATAAAATTCATAACCCGCAAAATCTGGGCATGATTATTCGTTCTGCTTGCGCTGGCAATATCGATGGTATTTTATTACCCAGCGAGGGCGGTGCACAAATTGATCCGCTCGTCATTAAAGCCAGCGCTGGCACTATTTTTAAAGCACCACTACTGCGCTGTCAGGATTTAAAAAAAGCCTTGGATGATTTTAAAAAATCAGGTACGACCATTTGCGCACTCTCTTCCCACGCGAACACACCGTTAAAAGAATTTAATCCCGACGGTAATTGCATTTATATTTTAGGTAATGAAACGGAAGGTGTTTCGAAAGAGATTATGAATCTCTGTACTCACACCATATGCATTCCAATGAATAACGGCGTTGAGTCATTAAATGTTGCAGTGACGGCGGCGTTGATTGCGTTTCGGTAA
>CAZICR010000564.1:0-2132 GCA_964537795.1 uncultured Cellvibrionaceae bacterium
CCACGCCATCCCACAAAACCTACTTTCATTTCATTTCTCTCTTACATTCACATTCAAAATTTTTGTAGGTTGGAAGAGCAAAGCGACTTCCGACATGAATACAATTTGTCGGAAGTCGCTTCGCTCTTCCAACCTACGTTTAATCGTTTATTGCAGCGCCGCTATAACCGCATCACCCATTTCTGAGGTTGAAACTTTCTTCATTCCGGGCGTGAAAATATCACCGGTACGATAACCTTGATCCAGGACTTTGCCAACCGCTATTTCAATCGCATCTGCGACATCTGGTAAGGCCAGGGAATAACGCATCATCATGGAAACAGACAAGATAGTCGCTAGTGGATTCGCGATGTTTTGACCCGCAATATCCGGCGCCGAGCCATGACAGGGCTCGTACATACCTCGCCCATCTTTATCCAACGAAGCGGACGGCAACATACCAATAGAACCCGTCAACATAGCAGCAGCGTCAGACAAAATATCGCCAAACATATTACCAGTTACTATCACATCAAATTGCTTGGGCGCACGCACCAATTGCATAGCGGCGTTGTCCACGTACATATGTGAGAGTTCAACGTCAGGATATTCTTTGTGAAGCGTATCCATCACTTCGCGCCACAACATAGTAGCTTCGAGTACGTTAGCTTTATCAACCGAACAAACTTTACGATTACGCTTGCGCGCCATTTCAAATGCTGTGCGACCGATACGAATAATTTCACTCTCGGAATATTTGTAGGTGTTGTAGCCTTCACGCTCGCCATTCTCAAGCACACGAATACCGCGCGGTTCACCAAAATAAATTCCGCCCGCCAATTCACGCACAATCAAAATATCCAAACCAGAAACCACTTCCGGTTTTAATGATGACGCATCCACCAATTGAGGATACAAAAGTGCCGGCCGCAAATTCGCATACAAACCCAACTGCGAACGAATCTTCAACAAACCTTTTTCTGGGCGAATGGCACGATCCAATTTATCCCACTTGGGGCCACCCACCGCTCCCAACAAAATCGCATCAGCCTTGCGCGCTTTTTCCAAAGTTGAATCCGCCAAGGGAACACCATAAGCATCAATCGCACAACCACCCATGTGATCATTTTCAAAGGTCATTCCCAAATTAAATTTGGCATTAACCAAATCCAATACCTTGCGCGCTTCACGCACAATTTCAGGGCCAATGCCATCACCTTCCAGAATTAAAATATGTTTTGCCACAATATTCTCCAATTTAAAAATAACTAACTCTTAATCGCTTCAGCACTTAGATTTCCGTCACCAATCTTACAAACGGGCCCCTTCATAGTGACAACTTGTTTGTCGATTGAAATCTCAATTACACCACCCGGCATGTGAACTGAAATATGTGAGTCACACAGCCCTAGTGCATTTACAACCGCGGCTGATGCTGTGCTACTACTTCCTGATGCAAGCGTGTAACCCGCCCCTCTTTCCCATATCTCAATTTGAATATTTTGACGATCAATCACTTTAACAAATTGAACATTGGTTCGATTTGCGAATTTTGAATGCTGCTCGATTTTTGGACCGAGTTTTTTTGCAAGATCAGGTGTCGGACTATCAACTAATATTACGCAATGTGGATTACCAATACTCGCCGGATAATAGTCAATAATTTGTTGATCAATAATAAGTTGGTGAATAGAGATTTCGCTATCAGCTTTATCATGATCAAAAAGGACCTTACCCATTTCTACAGAGACCAATTTACCGCCAGCATAAACTTTCGCTTTTACAACACCACCTAATGTTTTAATTGTAAAAGTAGCATCCTTAACTAATTGCTGATCCCACAGATATCGGCAAAAAATTCTAAGCCCGTTGCCACTTTTTTCAGCTTCACTTCCATCAGGATTGAAAATACGGAGCTCAAAATCAGCGGTATCACAAGCCAATGGCCCGAACAACACACCGTCAGAGCCAATCCCATAATGGCGATCACATAGCGTTTTTATTTGAACTTTCGATAATTCTTCCGAAAGATCGTCAGGGTTGACGACAATATAGTCGTTACCAAGCGCATGGTATTTAGTGAAATGAATCACTCACTTCACCACATCAAATAACCAAGGTGCTTCGATGCGTTTTTTTGCTTCGTAAGCACG
>CAZICR010000565.1:0-2131 GCA_964537795.1 uncultured Cellvibrionaceae bacterium
ACAAATCCCTTAGCCCTGACGTCCTGTTAGAGCTACTGTCCTTGTGCTGCTCATTTTACGTCAGTTGAATTTTGCGCCAAGTGGTGAATGTCGGAATTTCTTGTAGGAAATGTCTTACAGGTTTTGATCCATGAGCCCAAACAGATCGCACTCATTTATTCGGTGCAGGCAGCAGGTGATTTAAAAAAGTGGTGGAGCACAAAAATAAATGTGTGGATTTACGCAAACACGTCCGTTTCGAAAGCGATAATTTGTTTTTGCGTCTTGGAAAATTCCACACCAATTAAATAAATGGGGAATTGTTTTGCTCGATATTTTTCGGCGTAGTTATTGTCTTTTATCTGCTGCAAAGCTTTGCCTGTCGGCTGATCTTCTACTACTTTGAATTCAAATAAATAAAGGGTGCTATTGAATTCAATTACCATGTCCACCCTTCCATTACTGTTAGCATCTTCAACGACTATCTGCAGCCCTAATGCAGCAAAATGGCTGTAGAATATACTGGCGTAATGACCTTCGTAATTGGAAATAGGATTTTTGCGATACCAATCGTGGGGTATGCTGGCATATAAACTTTTCAGTTGCGTGTGCAATGCTGCAAAATCATTAACACGCAAGGCTTGCAAAATGTTCATGCCGCTCAATATAGCCGATTGTGCATTGACTCCCAGAGCAGGTAAGAGGGCGTCGTTTAAACTCGTCTGTACTTCTTGATTGGGGTAAGTGAGACGATATAACCATTTGCCTGTTGTGTATTCTTCAACATTTTTTATCGTCAAATAGCCCGACTGAAACAGTAGCGCTTCTGCACTGATTGAATCCACATCAAATTCTGATAGGAGTGCAAAACTGGTTTTCAGGTCGTTCAATTGTGGCGTAAAAAATTGCTGCGCACTCAACAATTTAATTAAAAAACCAGGCGTCGCCGTTTCAAACCAATAGGGTTTGAACTCGCGCCATTTAAATAACAATAATAAATCAAATGGGTTGTAGACTGACTCGCCGCGCCAATTGTAGCCATTGTACCAACGGCGAATTTCATCTCGATTAAAACCATCGAGTTCTGCTGCAAATACAGTATCAACATCTTCATCGGTATAGCCGCAAATTCCACTGTATTCACGTTCAATAGTGAGATCCGTTAAATTATTTAATCCTGAAAACAAACTGACTTTGCTGAATTTTGAAACACCGGTGAGTAGGCAAAATTTAATGTGTGCATCTGCTCCTTTTAATATGCTGTAAAGATTTTTCAATCCTTCTCTCACTTCGGCGGCAATAGCTTTATTGGAAATATTATCCAATATTGGCTTGTCGTATTCGTCAATCAATACGATTGCCTGTGCTTGGTAATTTTCATGTGCTGACATAATCAAACTGCGAAAGTTACCGGCAATATCAAGCGCTGTATTATCAGGCAATTTGAGATATCGACGAATTTCAGCTAATTGATTGTTAATTCGATCGTCCAATTCTTTGCGCGACTGGACCACTCCATCACCAAAGTCAAATCGAACAACCGGATATTTTTTCTCCCAATTCCATTTATCTTCAATAAATAATCCTGCAAACAACTTGCGATTAGCTTCGAATAATTCTTTGATGGTATCGAGTAATAAACTTTTACCGAAGCGGCGGGGGCGGGAAAGAAAATAATATTTGCCTTGATCGACTAACTGCGCAATGTAGGGTGTTTTATCCACATAATAATAGCCGCCGTGAATAATTTCGGAGAGAGACTGAATGCCTATGGGTAATTTGCGTTTTTGCATGGCGATTGGCTGGCAGGAATATGAATAGACCGGAAGTGTAATGTAATTTGTTGTGACTGTGTAGAAAGCGGGAAATAAAAAAGAAGCCTCACCCTGCCAGCTCCTTGTGCGTCCCGCATGGGTATGGATCTTTTTTTGGCAAGCTTCAGCATAGTGGTATAAAAGTTTTCGACTTAAGATCTACAGCAGTGTGTGCCGCCAAATTAACACTACATCCGTCAAATAATTGTTTATTACTTCGATAGTTTTATCTAAATCAACAAATTTCAGTTCTTGCTGATTCAATGGGATTATTTCGAAACAACAGCAAGAGATTCCAAATTACCTGCATAGGTAAGTTTGTCGAGATTAACGACCTG
>CAZICR010000566.1:0-2128 GCA_964537795.1 uncultured Cellvibrionaceae bacterium
TGCCATTCCCAATAAAGCTCGTGCGCCGAAGATGGATTATCCCCCACTGCGAATACTGCGCTTTTCAGGCGATGCACTTATCGAGGGAATTGAAGAACTGCAAGTTGATGGAGTCAGCCTACGCGTAACCAATCTCGCTCGAACTGTCGCAGACTGTTTTAAATTTCGTAACAAGATCGGCCTTGATGTTGCGCTGGAAGCATTGCAAGAATCCTGGCGAAGCAAGCGAGTCACCATGGATGAACTTTGGCGCTATGCAAAACTCTGCCGTGTGGCAAATGTGATGCGGCCCTATTTGGAAAGCTTGTCATGAGACTTGTTGCGAGGATTGAAAAGTGAACGAGCGAAATATAGCTGCATCAGTGCGAGCACGATTGTTCAATCACGCTCGTGAAACCAAACAGGATTTCAATCTGATTCTCACACGTTATGCGATTGAAAGGCTTCTTTATCGAATCAGTATTTCAACTTATAGAAATCAATTTCTACTCAAAGGCGCCTTGCTTTTTGATCTATGGTTCGACATACCGCATCGCCCAACACGAGATGCAGATTTTTTAGGATTTGGTTCAGCAGAGCTGCCCGACATAGAAAATATTTTTAGAGAAATCTGTGCAATAGAAACGCAAGATGGTGTGATTTTTCAACAAGAATCGGTAACAGCATCTGAAATTCGAAAAGAAGCAAATTATTCCGGTGTACGCGTTATGTTGATTAGCCTTATTGACAGGGCACGCAGTCAAATCCAAATTGATATTGGTTTTGGTGATGCTGTATATCCAGACCCGGAAGAAGCTGACTATCCTGTGATGATAAAAGAATTCAAAACACCCAAATTAAGAGTCTACCCACGCTACACAGTGGTTGCTGAAAAACTGGAAGCTTTAACAACCTTGGGTATCGCGAATAGTCGCATGAAAGATTTTTTTGATTTGTGGGTATTAGCTCAACACGCCGAATTTGATGGCGACACACTTCGAAAAGCTGTTCGCGCTACTTTTGATCGACGAAAAACTACATTAACCGGAGAAACTCCCTTCGGCCTCACTGAAGCATTTTCTCAGGACGCACAAAAAAGAATTCAATGGAGTGCATTTTTGAGAAAGAATCGATTGGAACCTCAAGATTTGACTGAAGTTGTTTCAGCAATCAATCGATTTTTGTTGCCTGTCATCAAGGCAGCTAGCACCAATACAGCATTTAAGGGTTACTGGAAGGCTAGTGAGGAATGGTTGAGTTCTACCCAATTCAAAGACACTCACAACAAGGACTTACCTACATAAGCCAAAACAACTTAAAACCAGAACGATACTAACAATCAAGATACCCCCGCTGGGTTTGACGTTGATAAAACGAAAGAAATAAATTTTGAGTCAATCGAAGTTTTTATCCAAACAATCAAACATTTATTGATCAAAAATCGCTTGAAACCCTCCGAATATCATTCGTTTTCCATCGAATGGTATTGAATCAGAAAAGCAACGCAATCCATTGCATTAGCTCATCTATGGCTTCCGACAAAAATTTATTTGTGGTTATCCTTAATATTTTCTTTCACATCGCCATAGTTTTTTTGCACCTTGCCTTCAACTTGTTTGGCTATGCCTTTGGCTTGGTGTTTTTCACTATCTAGTACCTCACCTGCTTTTTGTTGTACTTTACCAACAGCTTGCTTGGCGGCACCTTTTACTTGATCTTTGTTCATGATGATTATCTCTCTATGAGGTAAAGTTCAAATCAGGAAATAGGTATTGCGTCCAATACCTATTTCCCTCCGGCCAATGCCGATCAATCCGACTTAAAATTTTAAGACGGGACTGAAAACGACATTTAACAGCTTTACTCTAGGGATAAAAACATCCGACTTCAGTGCGCAGCCCAACATAAGAAATTTTATAAATTTTCATTTAAGCTGATGTTTAAAACAATCTGCATCGCACTTGAAAAAAATTTCAGAACAAAATTTGTCGCATTTCTTCAAATTTAAAATCAATATTTTTTTATATTTCATCAGAAAAATGAAATTATTTACGCCAATATTATTCAACGCTAACTATTTTATTTAATGCAAATTGCGATGCCATTTTTCATGACTGGTAAATTGTCAGAGCTGGACTACACTGGGTTT
>CAZICR010000567.1:0-2119 GCA_964537795.1 uncultured Cellvibrionaceae bacterium
AGGGAATTGATGCTGATCAGGTAAGAAAAGAATTGTCTGCCAAAGGTGTATCTGCTGCGCGGATTGAAGAGATTGTTGAACACAAAGTTCACAGGGGAAATAGACCTACCAACAGCATATTGCTGCAAAAAGTCACAGCAAGAAGTTTGGGAAGTCTCATTGCGCTCTATGAACACAAAATTTTTGTCCAAGGCATTATCTGGCGCGTTCACTCATTTGATCAATGGGGGGTCGAGTTGGGTAAGGTGCTGGCAGCCGGAATTCAGCCGGAATTGGATCTGAATCGCGAGGTTAATCCAGCGCATGATTCGTCAACTGTTGGATTGGTTAACTATTACAAGCAAGCAAAAAAGAAGTCTTAAAAGAAGTCTTAAAAGAAGTCTTATCTTAAAAGACTCACAATATTTAATTCGGTCAAACCAAAAAAGTGGTATTCCAAATGAATGACTACACCAGTCCAGATGCGCGCTTGATGGCAATTACCGAACGGATTATCGCGAAAAGTCGCGATACCCGTGCGGCTTACTTGCACAAAATCAGTTTGCATCGAAATCAAGGGCCATCCCGGCACCATCTGGGATGTGCAAATCTTGCTCACGGCTTTGCTGCCTGCAGTGCGGAAGACAAGCTTGCGCTTGCTGAAGGTCAGTCAGCGAATCTCGGGGTGGTATCTGCCTATAACGAAATGTTGTCTGCCCATGTTCCGTATGGCGAGTATCTTGAACCTATCAAGCGGGCTGCAAAAGAAAAAGGCATGACAGCGCAAATGGCAGGCTGTGTCCCCGCTATGTGCGATGGGGTGACCCAGGGTTTCCCAGGAATGGATTTGTCGCTTTTCAGTCGCGATGTGATTGCCATGAGTACCGCAATTGCCTTGTCTCACGATATGTTTGATGGTGCTATTTGTTTGGGTGTTTGCGACAAAATCGTACCCGGTTTGATGATGGGAGTTTTGTCTTTCGGGCAATTACCGGTAGTGTTTATTCCGGCTGGCCCCATGACGCCAGGTCTGCCCAATGCCGAAAAAGCCAAAGCCAGACAGTTATATGCTGAAGGTAAAGTCGGTCGCAAAGAGTTGTTGGCGGCTGAAAGCGCTTCTTATCACAGCGCTGGCACCTGTACTTTTTATGGTACTGCCAATACCAATCAAATGTTGATGGAAATCATGGGGATGCATCTTCCCGGCAGTACCTTTATCAACCCCTACACTCCTTTGCGTGACGCACTTACGCGTGCTTCGGTTCACCAGTTGGCGAAAATTACCAGCGAAACCCCTGTGACTTTGGCCGAGATAGTGACTGAGAAATCCATCGTTAATGGCATAGTGGGCCTTATGGCTACGGGTGGTTCGACCAATCATGCCATGCATATAGTGGCTATTGCCCGCGCAGCAGGTGTGGTTGTGGATTGGCAGGATCTCTCTGATATTTCCGATGTTGTGCCTTTGCTTTGCCGGATTTATCCCAATGGCTTGGCGGATGTAAATCGCTTTCAGGCTGTGGGCGGTATGGGCTTTTTGTTTCGCGAATTACGTAAAGCCGGTTTATTGCATGAAGATGTCAAAACTATCATGGGCGAGGGGCTTTCTGCGTATACGCGTGAACCTTTCCTGGAAAATGGTGAATTGACTTGGCGTGATGCCATCAGTGAAAGTTTGGACGATTCAGTCTTGCGCCCTGTTAGCAAACCTTTCAGTCCTGAAGGTGGTTTGCGTTTGTTGAAGGGAAATCTGGGGCGTTCTGTTATCAAAATTTCAGCTGTTAAACCTGAGCAGCGCAAGATTACGGCACCGGCGATAGTCTTTCATAGCCAAGCCGAACTTCAGGAAGCCTTCAAACGTGGTGAACTGGAAAAAGATTTTGTCGCAGTCGTTCGTTTCCAGGGGCCAAAAGCTTGCGGTATGCCTGAACTGCACAAATTGACTCCACCTTTGGGAGTGTTGCAGGATCGTGGTTTCAAAGTGGCACTGGTAACCGATGGCCGAATGTCCGGTGCCTCTGGTAAGATTCCGTCCGCCATACATATCACCCCGGAAGCATTGGACAGTGGTCCAATCGGACTCGTGAAAACGGGCGATGTGATTACCCTGGATGCTGAAGCAGGGATATGGGAAGTTTTA
>CAZICR010000568.1:0-2111 GCA_964537795.1 uncultured Cellvibrionaceae bacterium
AGCGAGTAGCCGTTGCCACGGTGAACCCTTATGCCACGCAAATTGCTATGCAAGTCATTGCGCGTGGTGGTAATGCTATTGATGCGGCAATTGCTGCTGCCTTTGCTCTTGGTGTGGTCGATGGACACAACTCCGGTATTGGCGGTGGTTGTTTTATTTTGGTACGCATTGCTGATGGACGCATTCTTGCTATTGATGGTCGTGAGATGGCCCCAGCGGCGGCAACGCGTGATATGTTTGTTCGTGATGGTAAAGCCAATCCCGAATTGAGCCGCACCGGTGCGCTGGCAGTGGGTATTCCTGGCTCTGTTGCAGCGTTTGATAAATTGCAAAAATTGGGTGGCAAATTAAGATTCCGCGAGTTGATTTTGCCTGCTGCGGATTTAGCTGAAAAAGGTTTTGTGATTTCGCCCGCACTCTCTGAGCGCATAGCGGCGACGGCGGATTATTTGGCGAAGTTTCCTGCGACTGCAGCGATTTATTTGGATAAAAATAATCAACCAATCCCAGCCTTTTCACTGCTAAAACAAAAAGATTTAGCGACTACCTATCGTGCGCTTGCCAAGCAAGGTTCAAATTATTTTTACACGGGTGATTTTGCAAAAAAAACCGGACGTTGGATGGCAGCCAATGGCGGCATGATTACGAAAAAAGATTTTGCAAATTACCAAGTGAAAATGCGTAAGCCGATTGAGTCGACATTTGCTGGTTATACACTCTATGGTTTTCCACCGCCGAGTTCGGGTGGTGTGCACGTGGCGCAAATTTTAAATATCCTCGAGCAATTTGATTTGAATAAATTGTCGCCTGCCGAACGTTATCATTTAATTGCTGAGTCAATGAAGTTTGCCTTTGCTGATCGCGCTCATTGGTTGGGCGATGGCGATTTCACTCAAGTGCCGTTGAGTCTTACTGATAAAAGTTACGCAAAAACTATTGTACAAAAAATCAGTTTGGAAAAAATCACGCCGGATATCACACACGGCGATCCGGATGTTGATATCCAACATTTAATGAATAAACACACGACTCACATTGCAGCAGCTGATTTAGATGGCAATTGGGTTGCGATTACTTCAACAGTCAATACCAGTTTCGGTAGCAAGGTGGTTATTCCAGGCACAGGTGTGGTTTTGAATAACCAGATGGATGATTTTTCTGCACAGGTGGGAGCTGCCAACGCCTTTGGTTTGGTTGGGTCTGATGCAAACGCCGTTGCGGCGCGCAAACGTCCCTTGTCCAGTATGAGTCCGACACTGGTATTTAAAAATGGCGAGCCAGTAATGACACTTGGCGCAGCGGGTGGGCCAACTATTATTTCGCAAGTGGTACAAACTTTGTTGTACACGCTCAATGATTCCATACCGGTAGAAAAAGCCATGTCGCAAGCGCGCATTCATCAACAATGGAATCCCAATCTGTTATTTGTCGAAGCGGCTATGCCAATTGAAATTCAACAATCCTTACAGAAAAAAGGTCACGAATTAAAAATTTGGCCCAGCATGGGCGCATCGCAAGCGATTCAATTGCGCAATGGAAAATTAGTACCCGTTGCCGAACCGCGAGTAATTTTACAAAACCAGCAGAAAGCAGAATAAGTTATCTTAATTTTCTGCCGTCCATCACGCCTGGAAACCTTTCGGCACCGATTGCGCTCAAGATTTCTACGATTTGACAGAATAAAAAGATCTTTTAAAAAACGGAGTTATTGGCTATGCGCAGTATTGTAAAAATATTTCTGATTCTCGCCTGTATTATCAGCTTTTCATTGCAGGCAGATGAGCAAGCACCCCAAACACTCGACGAATTAAAAACTGCAATTGAAAAAATTCGTGTCGATACCAAAACGCCTGCTGTGGGTATTGCATTGGTTGATAAAAATGGAATTACATGGGTTGATGGATTGGGTGAGGCCAATATCGAAACTCATGCGGAAGCGGATGAAAACATTTTGTTCCGTATTGGTTCAGTGTCAAAAATGTTTGCCGCACTGGCAGTTTTGAAATTACAAGAAGAAGGCAAGCTAAACTTAAATGACAAACTGCGTGATGTGGCTCCGGAAATTTATTTTGAAAATCAATGGGAAGACACTCATCCTGTTAGATTAGTTC
>CAZICR010000569.1:0-2093 GCA_964537795.1 uncultured Cellvibrionaceae bacterium
CCCTGACACGCGAATGATCAATGGCACAAGCCACCTGAAAAGAGGCGTAGGATACGCGCACGAGGTCACAATCACAATAAGCCGCCCAAGTTGCTCCAAAAGTATTTTGCGTCATCAGGACAGAAACCTATCTACTTCAAGAGTTTTAAAAAATTATCCTCCATTTGTTGTAGATGAAAAATATTCATCCTACAATTTCCCGAAGCCAACCATAACAATAGGATAAAACATGACCGCCAAAATAGACATTGATGATATAGACAGAGCAATATTACGAGCACTTCAACATAATGCTGACTACTCAATGGCCGATCTGGGTAATTTGGTCGGACTCTCACACACTCCCTGCTGGCGGCGACTCAAACGTCTGGAAGTTGAAGGCATCATTAAACATAAAGTAACACTACTAGACGCTTCAAAATTGAATCTCGGTGTCACTGTGCACGCCTACATCACCATCAAACATCATCAACAGGATGCGCTGGAAGCATTTGAAGCAGCTGTGTCAGCAATCCCCGAAATTGTTGAATGTTATTCCACCAGTGGCGATAAAGATTACGTATTGCGCGTGGTAGTCGAAAGTGTTGAACATTATGAAAGATTAATGAAAACCCAATTAATTAATTTACCCAACCTGGGCTCCATTAATTCTGCTTTTGCATTGAAACAAGTGAAATACACAACACAATTACCGATTTAACAATTACCCAATGAAAGTATCACATGATTATTTTTCAAAAAGAATTTCGATTAAAACCCCGTCCCAGGGGATTTCATTTAATAACCGATGAAATACTCCAACAGATTCCAGAGCTCTATAAAATCCAAACCGGTTTGATGCACGTCTTTATTAAACACACTTCCGCCTCTTTGAGCATTAACGAAAATGCCGACCCAACTGTTCGTCAGGATTTTGAAAATTATCTGAATCGTTTGGTTCCGCAAGATCAACCCTATTACTTACACAATGACGAAGGCAGTGATGATTTACCAGCACATATTAAAGCCAGCTTACTGGGGTCGAGCCTGACAATTCCCATTACATCAGGCCGATTGAATCTTGGAATATGGCAAGGTATTTATCTCGGCGAGCATCGAGATCACGGGGGCGCCAGACAACTTGTGGTAACACTACAAGGAAATTGATTTGGTAGTATTCAGCGACAACCTCTGACTTGAACTTTTCTTAACACTCATAAGTCCCAAATGGTCTTATGATGCAGATCATTCACTGAATACCAACGAGAAGTCTATGCGATTGAGTTTGCTCCTTCTATTGTTTATTGGAATCAATGCATTCAGTAATGAACAAGCCGAAACTCCCGAGTTAACCCTGGGCTTCGTTAGCGACTGCGATACGATTCCTGAAAGCGGCGGCTTTTCAGCAGGGATTTTATTTACACTCAAACCTGATTGGCATCTTTATTGGCGGAATCCTGGCGATACAGGTTTGGCTCCTGTTATTGAATGGAAACTTCCAAAAGAAATTTCATCCGGTGAAATTCAATGGCCGATTCCCCACCTGATTACAACAGATTCTATTTATAATTTTGGTTATTCAAATAATCTTCTGCTTCCGGTTTCCATGCAGTCACAAAAGCTTCAGCAAGATAATATTGAATTGACCGCTAAAGTAGAATGGCTGGTTTGCAAAGATGTTTGTATTCCCGGAAAAGCTGAACTGCGCAAACAATTCAAACGCGCAGATTCATGCAAAAAAAATAATCATGAAACCTTGTTTTCAGAATGGCGAAAACGCATTCCAGAGCCGATCAACTTACTGGACGGCAGCGCCACAATTGCCAACAATAAATTTCAACTTGAACTCTATCTTGCACAACCTGTTTTTCGGGACGCAAAATCTGTCGATATTTTTATAGAAAATTCAGAAGTCGTTTCTTACCAACCCGATAGCAGCTCTCGATGGAAACATAATTGGATTCAATGGATACAAGACAAAAACGATTCGTTTACCGACTTACCTAAAACCATCAATGCCGTCATTGTGGTTGACCATCAACGTAGCTATAAAATCCAACTGTCAACTCTGGAGAAATTATGATGAAACAACTATTAAGAGCTTTAGCCATCTC
>CAZICR010000570.1:0-2092 GCA_964537795.1 uncultured Cellvibrionaceae bacterium
ATAATATCTTCCACAGCGAATACAGTTTGCAGTGAATTTTGAATGGATATTTCAGCAGCCTTCCAATTCATACCATCTGGTGAGAGTTGAATATTACCTGCCTGACCTACAGCGATAAATTGCTCGCTGTAAATATCGTAAATACCTTGAAACAGTTGCTTGCTGTTGTCTATGTTACTCGCTTGCCAGGTTTCGCCGCCATCTTTGGAGTAATGGGTTATACCGGGGCCAGCAATTGCAACCACAGTTCCATTATTGTCGCCGATTAACTGATGGAAGTAGCCTTGAGTGATATCGCCTAGTGCGAGACGAACAAGCCAATCCTGACCTTGATTTTCTGAAATCAAAATAGTGCCTGGTGTACCACCAGTAATAAGATTGCCGGTTTTTTTATCCTGAATAATTGAAAATAAATAGTCATTTTCTTGAGTTGCTGCGTTTGTTGCTTCCCAGGATTGGCCTTGATTAATTGACTTTACCAGCGCTCCCTTGATGCCAACGCCTATCCAATTATCGGGCGCGATCTGGATTAACTGATGTAAATAGTGATTGAGTGGAAAATTAATTGTCGTCCAGGATTTATCCGGTTCGTTACTCTGTAACAGTAATCCGGATTCTCCATAAGCAACAAATTGTTGATTGTTGGTTGCAATCAAACCTTGAATAGTGACTTTGGTTGGTGAAACTACAGATTGCCAGGTTCGTCCGCCGTTATTGGAAAATATCAGGGTGCCCCGATCGCCAGCAACCAGTGTGCTGGAACCATCGGCAGATTGTGCAATATTAGTTAAGTAACTGTTGGTGCTGGCAACCGGTGCCCAAAGATTACCTGTGTCATCAGATAACAACACAGCACCATCACTGGTAGTAATTAGTAGTGTTTTGTGCAGCGTGCTATAGAAAATTTTAGTGATATAGGAGGTGTTGGCAGTAGTAATGATTTCCCAGATATTTTTTTCCAAATCATTCCTTAAAATATTTCCATCGGCACAGGTGATCAGAAGTATTTTTTCGTCTATAAGAACGGCATCAGTTAAAGTTGCAGGTGTCATACTTTCAATGATGCGCCAATTTTTCCCACCATCTTCAGAACTGGCCAATAACCCGTCTTCACCAATAGCCAACAATTTATTTTTAGGGAGCATGATTAATTTTGTTGGTGTCAATGCGGAATTGAATGCAGATTTTTCCCATTTGACGTCAGGTACTTCGCTATAAAGTACTAAACCTTGCTCACCTGCAGCTATCCAGTTTTTATTGAATGGGTCAAATATAATGGCAGTTATTTTTCCATTATGTTCAATTGGTATTTTTTTCCATTGCCTACCTGAATCAGTCGATACTATGAGCAATCCGTTTTCGCCGCCGGCTACCAGTGTCTTGCCAGAATCATCAACTGCAATTGAGAGTATATGGTCACTGATTCCGTTAGTATTTGATGCTTGCCAAAGAGCTCCATCGTTTGAACTAATGATAATACCGTCGTTTCCTGCAAGTAGATGATATTGATTGGTTTTCAAATAAACATTCAAGCTGGCATTGATAACTTTGATATCGCGAATTTTGGGTGTGTTGTCGATGTTTGTTTGCGAAGTATCTTCATTGGACTTTTTTTGGCATCCGATAATTAATGTAAAGACAAAAAATAACAGGAACAGTCGATGGAAATAATTTCCCTGATTTTTGGTAGATATAATGAATTTCATGGTTTTTCTCTTTTTTCATGCAATAAAAATCATTATTGCATGTGCAGCAGGTTTTTTTATTGGTTTTTTAAATAAATCTAAGATTGAAATTTTTAGAATATAATTTCACAAGATGATTTTTGTGATGCAATTCAAAATATTCAATGCTACATTTTACGCCAAGCTAGACGTTGGACGGTAAGCCAGCATTCTAAGCCATAGGTAACAAGTTTTCGAACTTGTTGTAGTCCGATTAGTATTTTGGAGTTTCTTATGCTAAAAAAATCGATATTAATAACTATTCTTGTTTTTTTTGCGTCAAGTGTTTTGGCAGCCAATCGTCCCAGCGGATATGTCACTATCTGTAAAATTGGCGAAACTTGTTCTGTAGCCCAATCAACCAATGT
>CAZICR010000571.1:0-2092 GCA_964537795.1 uncultured Cellvibrionaceae bacterium
CATGCTGAAAAATGGTGTTGCTGAACACGACAAATATGAATTCAAACAAGTGGCTATTTTAAGCTGGGCATATCTCGCTACATTTGGTTCTGAAATTGCGGTTGTGTCAGTGTTGCCTGCATTTTTTATGGATACATTCACCGGGCTCAGCATTTCCCAAGCGGCAATGCTTGGTGGTTCATTTGCATTTATGAATTTGGTTGCACGTCCGGGAGGCGGTTGGTTCAGCGATAAATTCGGGCGTCGATTCAGCATGAGCGTTATTCTTGCCGGTGTGACTCTGGGTTACGTTTTGCTTTCACAAATTAACGCAAGCTGGCCGCTGGCTCTGGCATTCCTCGCGGTATTTATTTGTTCCCTGTTTGTTCAAGCAGGATGCGGTGCGGTATTTGCCGTGGTTCCATTAATCAAGCGTCGCATGACCGGACAAATTGCCGGGCTTGCCGGTGCTTATGGCAACGTGGGCGCGCTCTTCTTTTTAACCATGAATACTTTTATCGGCATTCACTACTTCTTCTATATGTTGGCGATAGCAGCACTCATAGGTTTGGTGTTTGTGCAATTTTTACGTGAACCCAAAGGGCATGTTGTAGAAGTGAATGAAGACGGCAGTTTGCAAAAAATTGAAGTGTCCTGATTAAGTTTACCGATTATTATGCCCGCTAAACGCGGGCATTTATTTTTAAGGTAGAGCATAAAATTTATGGATCATTTGCAATCGCATCTTGAAATCAGTTTTGCACAAAAAAGTGAAGCAGGAATCAAACCTGAAAATCAGGATACTGTCGGTGCTCGCATTCCGGATGGAAATTTATTAACCACCAAAGGCATTGCTATCGCCATTGCCGATGGTGTCAGTAGCAGCACCGCCGCACGTGAAGCCAGCCAAACGGCAATCGCAGGATTTTTAACAGATTACTACGCAACCCCCGACACCTGGCGCACACAACAATCGGCCATTCGCGTTATACAATCCTTAAACTCAAGCTTGTGGGGACGCAGCCAAAATTCGATTTATGGCGAAGGTTATCTCACCACATTTTCTGCATTAATTTTAAAAGGTGACACAGGATTTATTTTTCATGTGGGCGATACCCGGGTTTATCGTTTACGGGAAAATAATCTTGAGTTGCTCACGCGCGATCACACCCAACGCATTGATCGTCACACCACGCATTTAAGTCGGGCAATGGGCGCTGACCCTTATCTCGAAGTCGACATGCATAGTTTTGAATTAAGTGTTGGCGATATTTTTATTCTGACCAGCGACGGCATTCACGAAGCAATCTCCACTAACGATTTTAAAAAATTAATTCTGGAACATAGGGATAATCCTGATTTACTGACAACCAAAGCCCTCGCTTTGGCAATTGAATGCAAGAGTCAGGACAATCTGAGCATTCAGGTTTTACGCATTGAAAAAATCGGTGCAGCAACACAAACCGATGCTATTCAGGTGTTATCCCGCTTACCTTTTCCTCCTGCGTTAGCTCCCGGCCAGTCGATTGATGGTTTAAGAGTAAAAAAAATTTTGCATGAGTCCACGCGCAGCCAGGTGTATCTGGTTGAAGATGCCAACAAAAATCTTTTAGTCATGAAAACGCCTTCGGTTTTATTTCAGGATGACAAAGCCTATACCGAACGATTTGTGATGGAATCTTGGGTTGGTGCGCGAATTCAAAATTCCGGAGTTGTGCGAGTGATTGCCGCCCCTGAATCACGCTCTTATTTGTATTACCTGACGGAATACATTCCAGGGCCAACACTCACATCATTATTAAAAGAGCGCGGCATTTTATCGATTGTTGATGCGGTTGAATTAATCGAACAATTGATTCGCGGCATCCGCGCTTTTCATCGCAAAGACACACTGCATCAAGATCTTAAACCGGACAACATTGTGGTCGGCGGTAAAGGCCCAGTGATAGTGGATTTTGGTTCATGCTGGATTGCAGGCATTGCAGAAATAGGGGCGCCCATTGAGCGCGACAAAATATTGGGGACCGCTGATTATTCTGCGCCTGAATATCGTTATGGCGGAAAGATCGGCCCTGCGTCTGATCAATTTTCGCTGGCAGTATTACTCTATGAA
>CAZICR010000572.1:0-2090 GCA_964537795.1 uncultured Cellvibrionaceae bacterium
GGTTGAATTGATCTGTTAATATTGTACCAATCGTCAACCCAAACAAAAAATCCTATGCAAACATCTGATCACTGCGCACAACCTGAATTAATGTCAGTTGAAAATGCCTTATTAAAAATTCAACAAGCCATTCAACCTGTGGTTGAAACTGAAGTGGTTGATTTGTTGGATGCGCTTGACCGTGTGTTGGCGGAAACTGTTTTTTCGGGGATTGATGTTCCTGGTTACGATAATTCGGCGATGGATGGTTATGCCTTGTGTGTGATAGATGATCGAACTGAATTTAAAGTGATTGGGCAGTCGCTGGCGGGGCATGCGTTTTCGGGTGAATTAAAATCCGGGGAATCCATTCGAATCATGACGGGAGCAGTGATTCCTGTGGGTGCAAATTCTGTGGTGATGCAAGAACAGGTTAGCATCGATGGTGACAGAATTTTATTGCAATCCATTCCTGCAATGGGCGACAACATTCGCAAAGCCGGTGAAGATTTGGCGAAAGGAAATATTGTGTTGGAAAAATCACACCGCATAACGCCTGTGGATATTGGATTATTAGCATCGCTTGGTGTTTCACGGCTAACAGTGTTTCGACGATTGCGCGTTGCGATTTTATCGACAGGCGATGAATTAACACCGATCAATCAACCGCTTAAACCCGGTAATATTTACGATTCAAATCGTTATGTTTTACATGCACTACTTCAGCGATTAAATATTGACGTGATTGATATTGGCTTAATTGCTGATGATTACAAAAAGATAAATGATGCAATTCAAAGTGTAATGAAAATTGCTGATGCGATTATCACTACCGGTGGTGTGTCTGTTGGCGATGCGGATTACACCAAACAAGTGTTGATGGAATCAGGTGAGATTAATTTCTGGAAAGTTGCTATGAAACCGGGGAAACCTTTTGCGTTTGGAAAATTAGGCAAAGGATATTTTTTTGGACTGCCGGGAAATCCGGTTTCAGCCGTAGTCACCTATCATCAATTAGTTTTGCCGGGCTTGCGTAGACTGGCAGGCGAAATTTTTTCGGCGGCAACCTCTATTACTGCAATTGCTGCTGATGCACTGAAAAAACAACCTGGACGCAAAGATTTCCAACGCGGAATATTATCCAGTCACACGCAGCAAAATAGAGTTAAGAGCACCGGCATGCAAAGTTCGGGAATGCTCAGCTCTATGGCCAAAGCCAATTGTTATATTCTTCTGGATGCTGAACGCGGATCTGTTAAAGAAGGCGAGGCTGTTGAGGTTTTACCTTTTGATAAATTTATTCTTTAACCTGTGATAAACAAGCCTCGTCCACCCTCAATTAATAATTTGATTCCTGCCAGAAATAACAAACCATAACTGATCCAATAGAATACGCCATCTGACACTTTTTTATGCAGGTAAAAACCAAATGCCACACCTATAGGCGCAAGAGGCAGCAAGATGAGTGAGGTATAAAATGCATCGAGATTCAATTGTCCCAGCGCAACATAAGGAATCAGCTTGATAAAATTAATCACCGCAAAAAAAACGATAGTCGTTCCGGCCAAAAGTGATTTGGACATGCGCTGGGGTAACAAATAAATAGCAACTGGCGGACCACCGGCATGTGCTATATAACTGACATAACCTGCCACTGCGCCCCAAAAACCACCCGCTAATTGATTCGGGGATTTTTGCTGGAGCTGCTCAAGGTAATGTTTGCCCCAAAGATAATGCATAACAAAAAATATCGATAAACAACCTATAGCAAAACGAATCATATCCGCATTTGCCATTTCAAATGTAAGTGCGCCAGCAATAGTGCCTAGCAGTGCACCGGGAAATAAAATCCGTAGATTGAGTTTGTCCCAAATCCCACGGAAATTTTTCCAACTGAAAATGTCCATGATACAAAGAATGGGTAACAGAATTGCCGCAGCCAGACGTGGATCTATCATCAGTGATAGCAAGGGAACGGCAAGCATCCCCAACCCGCCACCAAATCCGCCCTTGGACATGCCGACAAGAAACACTACAGGAATGGCAAGCAAATAAAACCAGGGGTCAGTAATCATCAAGTATCAGCATCTGAATAAAAAATGCAGCATGCT
>CAZICR010000573.1:0-2072 GCA_964537795.1 uncultured Cellvibrionaceae bacterium
AGCTGGCGCAATGGGCGGGGGATTAATACCGGCATTAATCGACTCTTCAATCAATAAGGCACGAACAAACGATGCTCAAACCACCATGGAGACCTTTTACTACAACACTGAGGATTTTAATTTTCGCGATGTACTGGCAAAAAAAATTAACTCCGCAATCGCTCAATCAATACCGTTTAATCAATCCAATCAACCTGCAGAAGCAATCTTGTTGGATGACAAAACCATCGAAAGCAGAGTTACCAAGCTCGCACCCGGACAGGCTCTTGCCTTTACCTCGACTTTTTATTCATTCATTGATGACTCAAGATCCTTGGTAATTGAAACTGCTGTTTTTGTTTTCCTTAATAACAAAAAACCAAAGAGCAAAAAGACCCAGCCCATATTTTTCAATCGATATGTAACAATTAGCCCATCCTATGGAAATGGCGGGACCCACTCAATAAAATTGTGGACCGACGACAACTCAAAGCTTTATCGAGACACTATTGAGTCCTTAACCGAGAACCTGTCCAGCCTCATCAATCATGATATGAAAGCCCAGAAAGACAGATATTGCGGCAAGCAAGTCAAAGCGAAGTTAGCATTTATGGGAAATCGCAACCAAGCAAAAGCAACGCAGATCGATCAGATTAATCAAATCATTCGGGTACAGGACAGCGTAGGTGCACTCTATGCAATTCCTGACACAGATGTTTCTAGCGACCCAAAAGCCAAACCAGTTAAATGTAACTAACCTGTAAAGGAATTAATAAAATGAAATTTGTTAAATTTTTCGCAATTATTGTGACTATTTTTTCTTCAATTTATTGCTACGCCGCTACAAAAACAGAAAAACAAATGGTTGAATTAAAATATGAAGTTAAAAAAAATAAGCCGAAGCAACAATCCAGCGCCAGCTCTCAAAAACGCAAAAAAAAGGCAGCCGCTCAGCCAGCCATTCAATACAACTGCAAAGTTAGTATTGAGCCTTTCGTTGACTCAAGAATCAATCAACAAACCCTCGGAGCAAGTTGGAGCAAACCGCTTATTACTAATGATGTTCCTAACTGGTTAGAGTCAATCAGAAATGATGATCTTATCGCAAAAACAAAAAACTGGAGTGGAGCAAAGAGTATTGTATTAAAGCCAAAACTCAAAAAACTTTATTCCTATGCAGAGAGTATGAATATTCATGGAGTTATAAGTTTGGAAATCGAATACTGGATTGATGGCAAGCTAGACAAAACAAACTACTATCGCGGCATGGGATCAAAAGCAAACATGATGAATGCTTTAAACGAATATGGTGTCGCACTCAACTATGGTGTACATGAAATAGTGCCAAGAGTCATTACCGACACAAAAGTATTCTGTACTAATTAATAGTAATCGATCCGTAAAAATTCTGCCTTGTTCGCGCAAGGCAGAATGACAACGACATGAGTAATCGTATGCGCCTTGCAATTTTTGATTTGGACAACACCCTCATTGCTGGCGATAGTGACCACGCCTGGGGACAATTTCTGGTGAATAAGGGATTGGTCGATGGCGAAAACTTTCGCCACGCCAATGACCGTTTCTACGAAGAATACAAAGCCGGCACGCTAAACATTATCGAATACCTGCAATTTTCACTAACACCCCTGACCCATCACAGCATGGAAACCCTGGTGGAATTACACAAAGAATTTATGCGCGATTACATCAACCCCATGATGCTCCCCAAAGCGCAACAGCTTCTGGCAGAACATCGCGCAAAACGCGATTACCTCTTAATCATCACCGCCACCAACGGCTTCGTCACCCGCCCCATAGCCACCGCATTAGGCGTAGACGACATACTCACCACAGATCCCGAAATTGTTGATGGCCGGTATACCGGAAAATTTATCGGCATCCCCACCTTCCAAAAAGGCAAAGTGATTCGTTTGGAAGATTGGTTAACAGAAAAGAAATTCACTTTAGACGACGCGTATTTTTATAGCGATTCAATTAATGATTTACCATTGCTTGAACAAGTACCCAATCCGATTGTGGTGGATCCTGATGCGAAATTAAATGCGGTGGCGGTTGAGAGGAATTGGAAGGTG
>CAZICR010000574.1:0-2053 GCA_964537795.1 uncultured Cellvibrionaceae bacterium
AGGTAGAGCATTTTGCGGCTTTTTTTCCAGGTTGCGTCTATTAATACCAATCGGATTTTATCGGTTTCAATATTGGATAAATCCGGTAATTCATTTGGAGTGGGTAATCCCAATGAAGTTAATTCTTTTGTGGTTGGGTAGAGCAGTAGGGGAATTTTTTGATCTTGGTATAAGGCGGCTGCAAGTTCATCGTCTGCAAATTTTTCGCCAGTGATTAACTGCATATTCTTTGCACAGAGATGTAAAAGTCGAATGCTGTTTTTAACTTCGTTGGTTTCTTTTGGGTGTTGTAGAACCAAAAGTTCGATGGGGTTATCAATGGCGACTGCAAATTTGCAAATGCAATTCGCTAAAGCCAATTGACATTGCTTACATGAGGGGCGTTTGTGGATCATAGATGGGGATTTCGATAGATGACATGAAACTGAGTGTTTGTGTATAGGTTTGATGAATCAATAGACTTTTTTGCGCACGCGACAATGATTTGATAAATGACTCGCGTTTGCTCGCCTCGCTACGGTTTTGGTGCAATTCCAGATAACATAAGCACTCAGGTTTGCGGCCCCTGAAATAGCGGGCGCCTTTTCCGTTTGAATGTTGCGTCCAGCGTCTCATCATATCGGTGGTGATACCGGTATAGAGTTGATTGTCGCTGGTCGCAATAATGTAAGTAAACCAATTTTTTTCATTCATACCGACAGTATATCTATGGCAAAACAATCCTCCAATGAAGATCGCAATTTTGATGATTTGGCTGAGCGATTTCAAAAAAATATTTACGGTGGCCTTAAAGGAAAAATCCGATTAGCGGTTTTGCAGCGCGATTGTGCAGAATATTTACCAATTCAACCTTTTCAAGCTGCACAAACCGGTCATTGGCGAATTCTTGATGCTGGTGGCGGGCAAGGTCAGTTTTCGCTTGAGCTGGCCAAAGCAGGGCACCAACTGGTGATCTGTGACATTTCATCGGAAATGTTAAAAATGGCTGAGTTGGAAATTAAAAAACAAGGATTGGAATCGCAAGTTACCTTACTCCATTGTTCTATTCAGGATTTATCAATGCATCTTCAGCAACCGGAGTTTGATCTGGTGATTTGTCATGCGGTGATGGAATGGATGCAAAATCCAATCGAGCTGTTACCGGATTTGAATCGATATTTAAAAGCCGATGGATTTTTAAGTTTGATTTTCTACAATCTGAATTCATTGATCTATAAAAATTGTTTGCGAACCAATTTCAAAAAAATTATGAATCAGGATTATGTGGGATCAGCAGGTAGTTTAACGCCTATTAATCCACTCAAGCCCGAAACTGTTTTGAATTGGGTTAAAGAGCTGCCGCTGGAGTTGCTTTGTCACAGCGGCATTCGTGTGTTTCACGATTATATTTTTAATGAAGTGCATCGGGAGGCAAAGCCTGAGGAATTGGTAGCGCTTGAACTGGAGTTGTCCCGACAAGAACCTTTCCGTTCATTGGGGCGATATATTCATTTGTTGATGTGTTCCAACAATAAGTCTCGTGCTTGATTGATTTTTGCAGCCAGATAATCGTTACCCCCTCTATCCGGATGCAATTTTTGAATCAATTTTCGATGGGCATCGACAATCATTTCAGCCGTTATTTCTCCGCTATCAGGATTGCCGGAAAGACCCAAGATCTCCATGGCTTCTTCAACACTGGTTAAAGGCGCCTGCGGCGGAATGGGTTCACCAGTGCCCTGATTTTTTTGCGAGCGGAATCGAGCCAAAATTAATTGATAAAGGCCGGGAATAAAGGGAATGGCTGCGGCTAAGACTCCGCCAAGCCAATGCAGGCGGCCTCGCATCACCAGGAAAACAACCAGGCCCAGAAACGCGTATTTTAGCGCTTGGCGAATAACGCGTTTTTTTTGTTCCAGATCACCCCTTTGATACTTGGACCACATAATTAAAGCAGCAGTAGCAACCACTACCAGAAGTAAAAACTTGAACATATGTGAAACCCTTAACGAAATTTGATCATGATTATATTCGTCCTTAACAAGACCACAACCTTTTTATCGATTATTTGGGG
>CAZICR010000575.1:0-2045 GCA_964537795.1 uncultured Cellvibrionaceae bacterium
GGGCAAGCCGGGTAGCCTGGGGCGGGGCGGATGCCTTTGTAGGATTCTTTGATTAAATCCTCATTGGACAAATTTTCTTCGCGGTCGTAGCCCCAGAATTCTTTTCTGACGCGTTGGTGCAAATGTTCGGCGAAGGCTTCGGCTAAACGGTCGGCTAAAGCTTTTACCATGATGCTGTTGTAATCATCCCCCTTGTTTTGATATTCCTTCGCTAATTCTTCTGCACCGATTCCCGCGGTCACTGCAAAGCCGCCGATATAATCGGTTTTGCCGGTTTCTTTAGGTGCAACAAAATCTGCAAGTGAATAATGGGGTTTGTTTTCCATGCCTTGTTTTAAATGTTGTTGGCGAATGTGATGCAGGGTTGAAATTTGTTTTCCATCTTTATCATAAACCACAATATCATCATGATTGACTGTGTTGGCTGGCCAGAAGCCGATAACGCCGTTGGCCTGTATTAATTTTTCGTCGATTAATTTTCTCAGCATTTTTTGTGCGTCATCAAATAAATTTCGTGCGGCTTCACCGACAACTTCGTCGTTAAGAATTTTTGGATATTTTCCGGCTAAATCCCAACTAATAAAGAACGGTGTCCAGTCGATATATTCCACCAAGGTATTTAAATCATAATTCTCGAAAACCTTAATGCCGGTGAATGCAGGTTTAGGTGGAGTGTAATTATCCCAATCCAGTTTTAAACCTTTTTCAATCGCATCAGGATAGGTGCGCACCAAACCGCGCGGTTTGCGATTGGCGTTGCGTTCACGGACTTCGACATATTCCTGTTTTAAATCCGCCACAAATTTCGGGCGCAATTCATCGGATAACAAAGTGCTGGCAACACCTACTGCACGCGAAGCATCGGGTACGTAGACGACTTGATTAAGTTTAAATACTGGATCAATTTTTACGGCTGTGTGCGCTTTGGATGTAGTTGCACCACCAATCATCAATGGTTTGTTGATGCCACGGCGTTCCATTTCGCGGCCGACAAAGACCATTTCGTCGAGTGAGGGTGTAATCAAACCTGAAAGACCAATAATGTCGCAGTTTTGTTCTATGGCGGTGTCGAGTATTTTGTCGCAAGGCACCATCACGCCCAAATCCACAACTTCAAAGTTATTACATTGCAAAACCACGCCCACAATATTTTTGCCAATATCGTGTACATCGCCTTTTACAGTTGCCATTAAAATTTTGCCGTTGGGTTTTGAGGCTTCCGTTTTTTCGGCTTCGATAAAAGGTTGCAAGTACGCAACCGATTGTTTCATGACGCGTGCGGATTTCACCACTTGCGGTAAAAACATTTTGCCTGCGCCGAATAAATCGCCCACTACGTTCATACCATCCATTAGTGGGCCTTCGATGACATCCAATGGGCGAGGGTAATGTTGGCGGGCTTCTTCAGTGTCGGCTTCAATAAACGCGGATATGCCTTTAACCAATGAGTGCTCAATTCGTTTATTGATAGGCAATGAACGCCATTCTTCATCTTCTTTTTTATCGCCGCCACTGCCATCGCCGCGATATTTTTCCGCGATGTCCAACAGCGCTTCAGTTGCACCTGAATGACGATTTAAAATCACATCTTCAACTTTATCTTTTAATTCCGCTGGCAGATCGTCATAAACCGCAAGTTGCCCTGCGTTGACAATCCCCATATTCATGCCAGCTTTAATCGCGTAATACAAAAATACCGAGTGAATCGCTTCGCGAACCGGATTATTGCCTCGGAAAGAAAATGACACGTTGGAAACACCGCCACTCACACCTGCGTGTGGCAAGTTTGTGCGAATCCAGTGCGTGGCTTCGATAAAATCCACAGCATAATTATTGTGATCATCAATACCCGTGGCTACCGCAAAAATATTCGGATCGAAAATAATATCTTCTGGTGGGAAATTTAATTTATCGACCAATGTGCGATAGGATCTTTCGCAAATTTCTTTTTTGCGCGCCATGGTATCGGCTTGGCCTTTTTCATCAAACGCCATTACCACAACCGCTGCGCCGTAACGCATACACAATTTGGCTTTGTGTAAAAA
>CAZICR010000576.1:0-2039 GCA_964537795.1 uncultured Cellvibrionaceae bacterium
AATAGTTGCTGATGTGTACCACTGGCAATTACATTTCCCTGATGCATGACGTAAATGTTATCAGCATTGATCACAGTAGAGAGGCGGTGGGCAATAATCAAACAGGTTCGACTCTGCTTGAGTGATTCCAGCGCCTTTTGGATAAGAGTTTCATTTTTGTTATCGATTGCAGAAGTTGCTTCATCCAAGAGTAAAATGGGCGCATTTTTCAAGAAGGCTCGCGCAATACAAATTCTCTGTCTCTCGCCACCACTCAATTGTGAGCCTCGCTCACCTACATCACTATCCAAACCATTGGGAAGATCGGCAACAAAATTATCTGCGCATGCTTGTGTTAGTGCTGTCCAAAGTTCTGCATCGGTCGCATCGAGTTTGCCGAGAGATAAATTATTTCGAATACTGGTTGCAAACAGAAAAGAATCCTGACTCACATAAGCAATCGATTGACGAATATGTTGTGTGTTGAACTCGTTGATAGGAACACCGTCAATCATGATGTGTCCGGCTTGAGGTTGATAAAATTGAAGCAGTAATTGAAAAAGAGTTGATTTCCCACTGCCTGTTGCACCCACAAATGCGACTGTCTGTTTTGATTGGATTTCAAGATTCAAATTCGTAAGAATGGGGCGGTCCGGTTGATAGCCAAATGTAATCTGCTTAAAAGAAATATTACCTTGAAGTTTTTGTCTACTGCCCTTTTGATAGTCCTCTTGCTGAATATTATCCAATAAACTAAATACACGTTTTGCAGCAGCAAATCCTCCGACCATCATTTGGTTAACGCCATGTAGTCGGGCGATAGGTTCGTAAAGCATGTTAACCAAGAGTACAAAAGCGAGTAGTTGTCCTGACGTTAGCGACGCATTGGGACCAATGCACCAGCTGGCACCAACGATTAACACTAATGCTAATCCAACTTTCCCTAACAATGTCATCAGCGGCGAATAGAGTGCGGCGGCTGACATAAGTTTTTTTTGAATAGATTGTAGAAAGAGGCTGGTTTCGATGAATCTCTGTTGTTGCACATTTTCTGCAGCAAATGCTTTTAATTGTCGAATACCCAGTAGAGTGTCGAATAATAATGAATTCATTCTCCCTGTGGCTGTCCTTGCTTGAGTTTCTCGCGGGGATAAAAGTTTTGCGTAAATCCATCCGCCTGCTGCGATGAAAGGAGTTGGAATTAATACGATCCAGGTAAGAGCTGCATGAGTATGAAACATCACAGCCACAGCCATAATGATTTGTAATATTGCCGTGATGCCCTGTTCAATTCCTTCGAGAATGACTCGCTGTGTTGCAGGTGCATCATCCACCATTCGCGTCATCAAATCGCCGGTTTTTTGTTTATCAAACCAGGAAATTTCCATTTTCGAAATTTTTCGATGCAGTTCATCTCGTAGATCAAAAATCATCAGTTGTTCGAAGTGGCTGTTCACACGTGTTCTGCAATAAAATAAAAATTCGATAAGAAAAAATGCGCCTAATATGATCAAGCCTGCTTCTAGTATTTGATCGTGACGTTGATTCGGAATAATGTCATCAAAAAATCGCTGGGTAACACTTGGAAAAACCGGCATTAACAAAGTACCAATCACCGCGAGTGATAATTGCAAGCTCGCTAGTTTCCAGTGTTTTAGTGCAAACCTGGTCAAGCGATTTGCGATTTGTCCAGAATTAGGGTAATCCATAAATACGCTTTCTTTGAGTTTGAATGACGCATGCTAGGGTGAAGCTTCTCGATATACAAGTTGAATGGAGTATGTTTGTGAATTGTGTGAAAATGTTTAGATCTCTTGCAAGGTTCCTTACTTCCTAAATATGAATCGCTCAAAACCTAGTGTGATATTTTTGATGGGCCCTACTGCTTCCGGTAAAACCGATTTGGCTATGGCCTTGCATGATCATTTGCCAGTGGAATTAATCAGTGTTGATTCGGCGTTGGTTTATCGGGGTATGGATATTGGGTCGGCAAAACCATCCAAAGAAGAATTGCAAAAATATCCGCATCGGTTAATTGATATTCGTGATCCTTCTGAACC
>CAZICR010000577.1:0-2026 GCA_964537795.1 uncultured Cellvibrionaceae bacterium
CAGAAAATTAAATTTTAAATTTCGCATCGGGATCATGGGGTGCGAAATTGAAAATCCTACCAATTCCCCACCCAGCCCAATTGCCAATACTGTTTTGGCGCCGGGAAACCTATGTCAGTTTGATAGTTTTCACCTGCGGCATTGGTTAATTTGAAATTCAATTTATGATTTTCATTGATTGACCAAACAGCACCCAGGTTCAAATTATCGTAAGCGGGTAAAATTTCTTCGATGGAATCACCGGAGTACTGGCTGGCAGCGAAGCGATCATCGACTGATAAATAATTCAAGTTAAGCGTCCATTGCGAATTTAATTGATATTGAACTTGCGCGCCGTAAGTGACATCGGGTCGGCCTAACAAATGCGTATCGGATTCCAGCACATCTATATCAATATAACTGGCGTGTAATTGTAAATGTAGTTGTTCGCTGGCGTGCCAGTTAATTTCCGTTTCTACACCGGAAGTATCGACACCGGGGCGGTTAACGTTGGTAAATGCATTGCTGTCAAAATCAATCAGATTTTTGTATTCATTTTTAAAATAGGCGATGCGTGTCGAAAGATTATCTTGTTGCCATTCCAATCCTGTATCCCAACTATCCACTGTTTCTGATTTTAAATCGGGATTCTGAATGAGAGGATGCCCAAGCGCGTTGAAGCTGGGTAACTTAAATCCGCTGTTGCCATTCACAAAACCACGCAACTCATCGGTGAATTGATAAGACAATCCCCATTGATGCGTATTGTAATCTTTGTGCGATTCGACTTTGTCCTGACGCAAACTGGCTTGAATCAAAAATTTTGATGTGAGGTATGCGTTGGCATTAATAAATCCACTATTGATTTTACGTGATAATGAAAAATCGGTTGGGATTAAGGCTCCAAAATTCACATAACCCTTGCTTTCGCCGTCTTCTTTTTTATTGGCTAATCCAATATTGGCCCAGAATGTTTCACTGACATCAATGCGATTGGTCCAGATTATTTCTTGACGAGTAAAATCAGTATCTGCTGCATTTTCGGGTACAGAAAAATAAGGCGATATACCGGGTGAATGCATTTGTTCATCGCGTTGGTACCATGAAGCTTTGGCGATGGATGTCCATTTTTCGTTAATGGCGTAATCCCAATTCAACGAAGAGGATTGGTCTTTGAATTCGCTTGAATCAAGATCATCTGTTGCGCTCAATAATGGGCCGCCACTTTGTTCAGGGTAAGAAAATTTTTCGCCATCAAATAAACGATAATTCCATTGCAGTTTGTGATCGTTTTCTTCCCACAATATTTTGCCAATTAATTCGTGCTGTTTGGAAAGGCTGCCATCCACTTGTTCGCCTGAATCACCAGTGTTGAGTGCTGCGGCAAAACGAATATTGTTCAGGCTGCCAGAACCTTGAATGCCTGCAGAATAAAAATCATTTTCGCCGATGGAAGCATAAGTGCGCGCTGAATCAGATTCGGGATCAAGAGTAATAATATGAATCACACCTGCAAGCGCATCCGAACCATAAATCGCCGATTGTGCGCCGCGAACAATTTCAATACGGTGAATAGATTCAACGTTGATTGCATTAAGATTAAATGCGCCACCGCGAGTATTGGTGGGATCATTCACTTCTACACCATCCAATAAAACCAAAGTGTAGTTGGATTCGGCGCCGCGCAAACTAATCGTTGAAAGTCCACCTGCACCGCCTTGGTCTTCTACCCAAACGCCTGGAATTTGTTTTAATAATTCTGATAAAGATTGTGCTTGCGAATTATCTATATCGGTTTGTGTAATCACACTAACACTGGAGGTTAATTGTTGATTTTCGACTGGTGAATATTGGCCCGTGATGATCAGTTGTTCATCAGTTTGGGCGGCAACAGTTTGAGTGATAGACGCTAAAGCTAAAGGAATAAGAATTTTTTTCATTTGATCGATTCAGGCTGTGAGTAGAAGAAAGGCGCTACTTTATTGAAAAGGATTTAGGGTTGATATGAGGGTTAGCGTTTTTTTACAAAAATAAATAAGCCCTCACC
>CAZICR010000578.1:0-2013 GCA_964537795.1 uncultured Cellvibrionaceae bacterium
GCTGTTTTTGAAATATTCCCCTGATGTTTCGCCAAGGCTTTTATCACTGCATTTTTCTCCATTTGATAAAGATCCAATGTCTGATTGCCAATCTGTTGAATATCAGCCAAAAAGGTAAAATCATCCAGTTGTAAAATATCAGAATCACCCAGCACCAATGCACGCTCTATGGCATGGCGTAAGGCACGGATATTCCCTGGCCAGGAATAAGCCATCAATCGATCCATTAGTTTGGATTCAATAGAAGGGATTTTACGTTGATATTTTGTTGAAAAATACTTGAGAAAATTATCAACCAACATCGGTATATCGTCCTTTCTATCTCGCAGTGGCGGCAGGGTTAATTCCACTGTATTGATGCGAAACAAAAGATCTTGCCTGAAACAACTTTCGTCCTGTAATCGATGAATCGGCATATTGGTCGCTGCAATAATTCGCACATCAAAGCTTTTCGTTTGCTGGTCGCCTAAAGGCGTTAATTGACGCGACTCCAATACTCGTAATAATTTTGCTTGTAAATGCAAAGGCAGGTTGCCAATTTCATCCAAAAATAACGTACCACCGTTAGCCGCTGATATTTTTCCGATCTTATCCTGGTTAGCACCTGTGAATGCGCCTTTTTTGTATCCAAATAATTCCGATTCAAATAGAGAATCTGGAATTGCCCCCATATCAATCGCCATAAAAGGCTGATCTCTACGTTTGGATTTTTTATGGACCTCACGCGCCAGCATTTCTTTACCAGAGCCATTTTCACCCAACAATAAAATATTGGCATCAGTCGCTGCACACTTTTCTACTTTACGTATTAATTCCAAAAAAACAGGCGATTGTCCAACGAATTGGTCATTTGATTCCGTTGGTTTGGATTGAATCAAGGCCCGCGAATGAATTGCAGCCGAAAGATTTCTCTCCGCATGATTGATTAACGCATTTTCAATTGATGTCAAAATTTTTTCATTTGACCAGGGTTTGATAACAAAATCGGCAGCATCCATTTTCATAGCTTTGACTGCCAGCTCAACTCCGGCATAGGCCGTCATCAATATCACTGGAATAGAATAGCCTTCACGAATTTTAGTCAACCAATTCAAGCCCTCACTACCCGAGCTGTCGCCCATAACAAAATTCATATCCAATAAAATGAGATCAAAGGATTCCGCTTGTAATAACTTAACTAGTTTTTGCGGAGCATCAAGCAATGTAACTTGCGCAACACGTCGCTTTAATAGCAACTGGGCAGAGGCCAGAATATCCTCGTCATCATCTATAACCAGTATCTTTTTATCGTGCACAATGTTTTCCATGAAAATGCGGTTGTTATGACAGTGTAAAATGATCGCTTGCGAACGACAACTGTCCGATATCGAACACCTGCAAACAATAAATTTCGATCAAAAAATCATAAGATGATGATATGCATAAACATTTTTATTTGGCATAGTCTTTGCGACTTATCATCAATATCTACACTAATAGATGACTTGTGACTATAAATTGAATGGAAAAGTTGGATCGCTAAATTGGACAGAAAAATTGAAAAAACCTGGCGAAAAAAATGGCAGAAGCCAGCAATCGCCTTAAGCATTCCAAGTTTACTCATAGCAATATGGTTAATGGTTTTTGATGATCTTGGCCAATATCGCCGCATCAAACTGGCGGACATCACTATCGCAGAAGTGACTAATCAGTTATACAAAGACACCATTCCGATTCGCGGGCAAGTCATTCCGTTAGAAACTTTTTATTTGACGGCAACTGAAGGCGGCAGGATTGAGCGATTGCATGTTGAAGATGGACAAATCCTAAACAAAGGCCAGGCATTAATCGATTTATCCAACCCGGGTTTACAACTGCGATCTATAGAAAGTGAGGCGCAGGTCGGCCAGCAAATGACAGCCTTGCAACAGCAAGAATTGAGTTTGTTACAAGCAGACCTGCGCGACCAGCAGGATTTGATTCGACTTAAATCAGATATTGACATTATTGAATCGCGACTCAAACGCTTGAAAC
>CAZICR010000579.1:0-2013 GCA_964537795.1 uncultured Cellvibrionaceae bacterium
TCTGAATCGCGACCGTTACGGGAACTACCTACCCCTTTCTTGTGAGCCATTTCGTTACTCCTCTATTAACCTTGGATACCAGTGATTTTAACTTCAGTGAACCACTGACGGTGACCTTGACGCTTCAGGTGATGCTTACGACGACGGAATTTGATGATCTTCACTTTGTCAGCACGACCTTGGGCAACCACCTCGGCAATTACCTTGGCACCTGCAACTACTGGAGCACCGATTTTGACATCAGCACCATTAGCTACCAGATACACCTTGTCGAATTCTACTTTGCCGCCTGTGGCGACTTCGATTTTTTCGAGTTTCAGGGTTTCGCCTTCCACTACGCGATGTTGCTTACCACCGCTTTCAAAGATTGCGTACATATTTGCTCCACTTATTTATCCAAGGATTAGTTGGACACTTGGACGACGCGAAGTAGCCGGGCGACATGCCTTGGCATTTGTGACTAGCATCGTATAGCCTTTTTCAGGGGCGGCGATTGTATGCCAAGCCAAGGGCTGATTGCAACCACCCTCGTTAGCCGGATTCTCAAAGCCAAGCCAATCGCTCATACAAAGTTCGTAAACGTTGTTTGGTGCCTTTAGGTAATTTTTTGACCACTAAATCATAGGAATGGTCTATCTGACGAAATACTTCATTTATTGGAAGCGTTCCGGTTAAATCCAGAGTATTCCAATGTTTTTTTATTCATGTGATATCCAGGCTTTACTTCTGTAAAGATTGATCGTAGTTGTTCAGCTAAAACCGGATCGCATTTTAAATTTATGCCTTCACCGTCTTTGTCATTGGAGTAGATTGCAAAAATTTTTCCCTGAACTTTATACACATGAATATCTGTACCGAAAGGATAATCCAATTCCGCTTCAGGTAATGCCATCAGATATTTATGTACAAATCTGCTCATCAAGACTCTGATTTTGGATACCCCACATTTTCAACTACACTAACAATCATCTTACAGACTGGCACTACAATCCTTTTTTGCTAAATAAAACTACCTGCACCTTTTTCTCATTTATTACCAACCCTCTTAATATCAACAACGAACAAAGGAACATTTTTATGAATCGCAATTACTTAAACGGGCTAAGTCGTCTTTTATTCATTGGGCTCTTTTTATCTTCTTCTGTTATTGCACAAAACACTGTTTCCGGAACCATCCCATCCAAACGTACAACTGAATTTTCGTGGATGTCCGTTGCTGCCTGGGACAAAATGCATGCTGAAGACACCATAGTGGCGCAATACGATACTGTGGATCTTTTGTTTGTCGGCGATTCTATTACAGCAGGTTGGGACTGGAATATCTGGCAGCAAAATTTTGCGCCGTTAAAAGCAGCCAACTTTGGTATTGGTGGCGATCACACAGCCAATCTACTATGGCGCTTGCAACATGGCGCAATTGGTAACATTCAACCAAAATTGATTGTGTTGTTAATCGGTGTAAATAACTTCGGTCATCTAAATGAATCGCCCGAGCAGGTTGCAGCGGGTGTAACAAAAGTGGTCAACCAACTGCAACTGGCATGGCCTAACAGCAAAATTTTATTAAATGCAGTATTTCCTTTTGAACAACCCGCTGATTCACCCAAGCGAAAACTGGTTAAACAACTGAATAAACTAATTGCAAAACTGGGCGATAACAAAACAGTTTTCTTCAAGGATTACAGCTTATTGATGCTACAAAAAGATGGCAGCATTTCACCGGAAATCATGGCGGATTTTTTACATCCCACCGCAAAAGGTTATCAGGTTTGGGCAAATGCCATGACCCCGGATATTTTGGAATTAATGAAGTAACTTTTAACCAACCTTACCCCCTCCCAACCTCCCCCTTGGCAGGGAGGAGAAGCGTTACTGCCTAGTTATACAGAGTGAAATTTGTTCCCTCCCCTGCCAAGGGGAGGGTTAGGGTGGGGTAAGGCTTTTAAACACTAAAGGAGCATCATGAAAAAACTTATCCCACTCATCAGCATTCTGTTATTAACTGCCTGTCAG
>CAZICR010000580.1:0-2012 GCA_964537795.1 uncultured Cellvibrionaceae bacterium
GATTGTAAGCTTTTGTGTTTTCAGCAACAAATCCGGATTACATTTTGTTACATCCCCGATCATTTCCCTTACAGTTTTAACACTGCCGCTACCTTAGGCTGATCCCATATTCAAACCAGAGGATCTATCATGAAATCTTTCCTGCCATTGTTGCCCCTTATGTTTATCTTAACCGCTTGTGGTGGTGAGGATGTCATCAGGTTGGACAGCGACACCAAACAGCTTTATGTTGATTTCAGCAAACCTCTAGACATTGAGGGATGGAAAGCGGGTTTTTCGGATTATGCCATCACTGAAACAACCGATTATCAATTTGTATCAGGCCAGACATTATTGCCAAGAATAACCGGCACAGCTGTCGGCACGAGCATGGAAGCTACAACAGCTTTTCGTTTGAGCTCCAATAATCGCAGTGATGATGTATTTATGTTTATCACCAAAAATTACGATGGCCTGGAACCCAATCGCCTTTATGATTTTGATTTCGAAGTTGCCTTCGCCACCAATGCACAAAAAAATTGCGTCGGTATTGGCGGTGCACCCGGTGAATCAGTCACGATAAAAGCAGGCGCTACAAAAACAGAACCCAAATCAGTTAACAATGGCAACAACAGTTTTTCGATGAATATCGATAAAGGCAATCAAACCCTTGGCGGCGCTGATGCAATTGCCATAGGCAATTTCGCCAATGATCGCGAATGCGGCAACCCTGACACCAACTACATGAAAAAAACCTTGCGCAGCGACCGGGGCAGATTTTCCGCCTACACCGATGCCCAAGGTAAAATCTGGGTTTTATTTGGCACCGATTCCGGTTTTGAAGGTGTTACCACTATTTATTTTATGCAGGCAAAGGTTTGGGCAACCAAGCGCTAGGCTTATAGTGAAAATTTTATTTGTGTAAAAATCCCGTTTCGTGAGATCTTTGTACAAATCAATAATTTTCAAAACAAACCTATCGTTAGATAGATGCTAAGGAATCACAGTGTTTAAAAAAATATTTATAGGATGCTTTTTCTTTGCGTGTGGTTCGCTGGTTTCAGCTCGTGAAATAGCCTTGACATTTGACGATGCCCCCACACCTGATTCTGCTTTGATGACGGGGGCTGAGCGGACAGACAAGTTAATTGCTGCGCTCATGTCAGTGCAGGTTGAAGACGTGATGTTTTTTATCAAGGCGGATTATATTAATGATGGGACTAAAAAGCGTTTATTGAAATATGCCGATGCGGGATTTCATTTTGGCAACCACAGTTACAGCCACAGATCCGCAGAAAAAATTCCGAATGATGAATATCTGGCCGATGTTTATCGGGCGCATTTGTTGATAAAAGATCTGCCGAATTTTTTACCCTATCATCGATTTCCTTATCTTCATCCTGGAAAAGACCAAAACGCTATTCATTATTTGCAACAAGAATTAACACAATTGGGTTATCGGGATGGTTATGTCACTGTTGATAATTTCGATTGGTATATTAGCGCTTTGCTGACAAAAGCCGTTGAAGAAAAGAAGGCAGTTGATTTTGATCGAGCGCGGGATTTTTATGTGCAAACCTTGATTCAGAGCATCGAGTTTTACGATGCGCTTGCGCAGAAAGCCTTGAAGCGTTCACCGCGACATGTGTTATTGCTGCATGAAAATGATGCAGCTGCATTATTTGTTGATGATTTGGTGATTGCATTACGTAAAAAAGGTTGGAAAATTATCAGTCCGCAAAAGGCGTATCAGGACAAAATTGCAAAGCTTTATCCTGAAACCCGTTTTCAGAAACAGGGGCGCATTGCTGCCATTGCAGAAAGTAGAGGGGTGCCGGAAATTGAGTTAAGGCATGAATCTGAAAATGAAAGCTATTTGGCAGAAGCTTTTAAAGCAGCAGTGATGACTAAATAAAATCAGGCAATGCTGCTCTAAAAAAATTTTGGATGACTTGTATCCCGACTAAGGACAACTGGCTATTCGATTAACCGAAATTTTATTTCCACCGGTAGTATGAGCCCAGACAACATCA
>CAZICR010000581.1:0-2005 GCA_964537795.1 uncultured Cellvibrionaceae bacterium
TTTGCACCCGACGCGGGGTTTGTTGTCGCGGGACGGTGTCAGTCCGTTGGGGCTTTCTTTCGATACCAGCGGTCCTATGGCGCGCTCGATTTATGATGTGGCTGCAGCATTGGGTGCAATGACCGGCATAGATTCAGCCGATGCAGAAACTGCCAATGCAGTTGGAAAATTCCACACCGATTATCTTCAGTTTTTGGATGCCAATGCGTTGAAAGGCGCTCGCTTGGGTGTGTTGGTTGACTACGCAGGCGTCGATGAAGGTGTTAAAAAAGTTTTTGCTGAAAATCGCAAAAAATTGGAATCACTCGGTGCGACTTTGGTTGAAATTAAATTGCCTGAATTTATTTTGCAGCGTCAATCCATTCACGAAACTATGCGTCCCGGTGAATTTAAAGTTCAGGTAGGAACTTATCTTTCCACACTGAAAAAAGGTTATCCAAAAAGTCTGGCAGAACTGATTGAACGCGCTGAAACATTCAAACCCAAAAAAGGTCAGTTAACCAATCCGAGCCGTTGGGAACAATTCAAAGTGGAACAAGCCGGTTACGATTTGGATGACCCGATTTATATCTCCGCCAAAACACATGGCCCCGCTTTGATCAGCGGTCACCTGCAAGGCCTGCTGTTCAAACATAAATTGGACGCATTTATTTATCCGACCAACACAGTGCCCGCACAGCGTTTGGATATAGATTATTCCTTACCTCGCCCAATCAGCGCGACCAGCATCGCCAATATCACCGGCTTCCCCGATGTCATGGTGCCAGCAGGCGCAACCCCCGAAAAACTACCCGTAACTTTGTCTTTCATGGGCACCTCCTTCAGCGAACCACGCTTGCTCGCCTTAGCCTACGCCTTCGAACAAGCCACCCACGCCCGCATAAACCCACCCACCACACCCGCGCTGGAAGGAGAAGTTATTCGTTATTGATCACTAGCAAAACTAACAATGGTATCTTGTTGCTAAGATTTTCGTTGTGCTCCCAATTAGCCGAAAATCACAACTTTATAGATAAATGAGGAATGCAGAATGAAATGGTTACTACTGATAGTCATGTTCTTTAGCCTTGGTGTTAATGCCAAAGAAGACTTTTCCATTTTAGAAGAGCTGGAAGGGAAATGGGTAGGCAAATGGGATGACAAATATGGATTGAAGTTTGAAATTACACGAAAGGGTGAAGAGTTTGACGTAACCTATTTTATTGAAGAAGATCTCGGCAAACCTTACAAAGAACTGCACTTTAAGGGCGAGCCAATCAACAGGAATAGTATGAAAGCGGGCAAGATCCTGTTTGTCGTAAGTCTAGAAACCAAAAATCAAGTGACAGCCGTCGGCATGTTCGACCCAGGTACCCGGATATCAAAAATTAAAAGACAGTAGAAGTTTATCTCGACATTTTGCTCCATGGCCTGCACTGGATAAATTCCAAGTGCAGGCTTTTTTGATTTTGCTGCGTAAAAGTATTCATAATGCGCTAACTTAGAAAAACCGCTGATACGGCAAGCAAAATGAACATTGAATTTAATAGCGACATCGAAACCGTGAATTGGCAAAGAGTATCAGAGCTGTTTTCTCTCGTTGGATGGGGTGTTCGAAATCCGCAAGAAATACAATCTGCCTTTGAAAAAAGTAGCTTTGTTCGCTTTGCATATTTCAATAATGTCCTCATTGGCTTTGGGCGTACGGTTGATGATGGAAAATATTATGCGTTAATTGTTGATTTGGTTATTCATCCTGAATTTCAACACAAAGGTATTGCATCTAATATTTTACGCCACCTAAAAAATTCCTTAGAAGGTTACGTATTTACTACATTAACGTCTGCTGTGGGTAAGGAGGCGTTTTATGAGAAGCAGGGCTGGAAGAAACAAATTACCAGCTTTATATGGCCTCGTTCGGAAAAACAAAGTAAGGAAAATACAAAAGGCTTGTACAATGCACATTTCGTAATTAATTTGTAATAAAGTAGTGCGTTGCCATAGATGGACAGTTCTTAAGCCGTGT
>CAZICR010000582.1:0-2000 GCA_964537795.1 uncultured Cellvibrionaceae bacterium
GATTATTTTTTCCCAAGCCGTAGTGCAGGCTCCGGTGGATCCCGGCAAACAGAAGATCAGGGTGCGATTGGCTAAACCAGCTGTTGCTCGCGATTGGATGGTCGATGTGCCAATTTCTTCGTATGAAATCTGTCGAAATAGTTCACCAAAACCCACAACCGTTTTATCAAACAAGGGAGTCATTGCTTCCACAGTTGAGTCGCGTCCCGCAAAACCGGTTCCACCTGTAATCAGAACCACTTGGGCTTCTGCATCCACGATCCAATTGGAAACAACTGCACGAATTTGGTAAATATCATCAATCACTAATTTGCGATCATGCAATTTATGACCAGCTGTATTTAATAAATCCTGTAATTTTTGACCAGAAGTATCGGTTTCAAAATTGCGTGTATCCGAGACTGTCAGTATGCAAATGTTTAAAGGTTCAAATTCTTTTTGTGATGTCATAGTGCTTCTCAATTAATTGATTTTCATCCGCCCGTCATATTCATAAACCGTAAAATTTGCGGTTCTTCATCTAAATTAAATTGGTGTTTTTCCGGTTTGTGTTGCATGGCGTTGATGATGGTTTGTTTTAATACTTCTTCAGGGGCAGTGCTTTCGCGCAAGACTTTGCGTAAATCAACGCTGTTTTCCTGACCTAAACACAGTAATAGTCGCCCAGTTGCTGTGATACGCACTCTATTGCAGCTGCTGCAAAAGTTTTCGGAGTGTGGCGAAATAAAACCTATGCGTGATTGATGATTGGCGACTCGCCAATATTTGGCAGGTCCGTCGTGATGTTCTTTTTGAATGTCGGGAATTAATGTGAAGTCTTTTTTCAATGATTGTCGTAATTCAGCGCTGCTCACAAATTCAGCGTCGCGGCCGTGATCGTCAATTTTGCCTAACGGCATCTCTTCAATAAAACTGATATCAATTTTTTTATCCAATGCAAACTGCACCAGATGATTCACTTCGTGGGCGTTGTAATGTCTGAGTGCAACGCAATTGAGTTTGATGGATTCAAACCCGGCATCAATCGCTGCATCAATTCCTTCCAATACGGATTGCAAATTTCCGACGCGGGTCAGGCGACGGAAATTGTCGGGGTTCAGACTGTCCAGACTGATATTAATGCGATTTACGCCCGCCGCCTTCAAAGCCTGAGCTTGCTGTTTTAGGTGAGTACCATTAGTGGTCAAACAAAGATGTTGTAACAGTGGTAATTGGCCGAGTGCTTGCGCCAGTTGGACGATGCCTTTGCGAATGAGCGGCTCTCCACCGGTAAGTCTTATTTTGGTGACGCCCAGTTCACTCAGCACTCTTCCCAGCAAGGCGAATTCTTCAATGCTGAGTACTTGGTCGCGTGGTAAAAACTCCATCTCCTCCGCCATGCAATAAGTGCAGCGCAGGTCGCAGCGGTCAGTGACTGACAGGCGGACGTAAGTAATCTGGCGGCCAAAGGCATCTATTAATGACATGGTGTAATGACATAGCTGGTTGATTGCAAACTAGAAGAGATCTTAACCTAATAAGCAGGTTTTTGAGCAGGTTCTATTTTGGATCATTTCTGATTCTGGCGGGTGTTTATGTCTGTAGAGCCAGCCCCCTGCGCCTACCTTGGGTAGGTACAGGGGGCTGCTGCTAGAACAAAAAATACAAAGTGAACCAATATGATGCTCTGTGCATCGCTATATTGAATTTATATGGTGCAAAATCAATTTTTAATGAAGTGATATTTTGCTCCATAAAAGATCTCATTTGCACCAGATGAGATCATGTGTGAGTGATTTTTGATTTTCCTGCGGTACTAAAAAATACTGAATGACCACGCAACCTCCTGCCTAACTCTATGAAAATTCTATAAAAAAAATAATTTAATTTTAAAAGTGCATTATGGCATTCCGATTGCAAATACCTTTGTGTGATTTTAAAGATTGAAAAATCAATCGCTTTTTATGGTGCAATCATGAATTACTTACAACATCCCCATGCGTTAGCTCCTTATTCAGGTC
>CAZICR010000583.1:0-1998 GCA_964537795.1 uncultured Cellvibrionaceae bacterium
CCCGAAAAAGTATTCGCGGCTTTATCCAGCATCACAGGTTTAGCCAATTGGTGGACCAATGAAGTTAGCGGTAATACTGACAAAGGCGGCAAAATTGAATTTATTTTTCGCGCAATCAATGGCGATGTAAAAGGCAGCATGTTGATGCAAGTGGAAAACACAACTCCTGATTGCGTGAGCTGGCGTTGTGTGGATGGCCCTGCCGAATGGATCAACACCCCAATCCGTTTTGACTTATCACAACAAGACAACCAAACCATTTTGTTATTTGGCCACAGAGAATGGCGCGAAGCCGTGGAATTTACCGCGCATTGCAGCATGAAATGGGCAACATTTTTATTAAGCCTGCGCGATTATGTTGAAACCGGCAAAGGCAAACCTTCACCCAACGATTTGAAAATTGATAATTGGAATTAAGGAGTTTGCAATGAACGATTATGGTCAACTCACCGCACCGGATACTTTGCGCATCGAACGTTTATTACCTGGCCCGATTGAACGCGTGTGGCAATATTTAACCGATTCCGACAAACGCGCCAAATGGCTTGCTGTCGGCGGTGTTGAACAAAAAGTCGGCGGCAAAGTTGATCATACTTTTCGCAATTCCGAACTCAGTCCCGATCACGATATTCCGCCACCCAAATACAGCGACTGCGCGGGCGATGTGCCCATGCTTGGAAAAGTTACTGCCTGTCAGCCATTAAAATTATTAAGTTACATTTGGAACGCAGGCTCGGAAGAAGAATCCGAAGTCAGTTTCGAATTAATCCAACAACAAGATCAGGTAAAACTCACCGTCACGCATAAACGCCTCACCAACGCAAATGCGCGCCTGAGTGTTTCCGCTGGTTGGCACACGCATTTGAATATTCTGCGTGATCTACTGCAAGGCAAAACCCCGCAAGGTTTTTGGAAAGTACATACGCAGTTGGAAAAAGAATACGCAGAACGTTTGGGAGATTAGCTGTCACCTATATCAAGCTTTTTCCAGTTTCCATCAATATAAGAAAGTAAACTCTTTCGGTTGAAGGACCAGATCAGGTCTCCTTTTGCACGCAGCATTCCGAAGGAGTCGGTATCTGGTTCGAGCAGATTAATCGCTTGCGCGTCCCAGTGATAAAGGTGGTTCAGAGATGCAATAAAAAAACCATCACTGAATGGGACAATAGAGAAAAAATCTTCATTGGGGTGTGGATAGTCAACCAACTGCCAGCTGTCGTTTCGGCCTTCAATCAGCAACCCACCCAAGCCGCAACCGCGTATCTTGCCATCTGATCCCAAGCATAAACTGGTAATGATTTTAGTGGTTGGACTTACGACTGCATGCCAACAGGAACCGTCAAAACGCCAAATTTCCCCATGCCAGCCCGCTGTGTAGATTTCATTTTCAGATATGGCAACTACAGCTTCGAATCCCCCCACAGTTTCGGAATTGGTTGGTAAACCCTGCATCATATCGATCCAGATACCTGATGCTTTACGTCGATAGACTTGCCTTTGCATGCCTACCGTAATCACATCGGAACCTATCTCTGTGGCAGCACGAAGGTGCCCTGTATTGCGCGGATTACGAGTGCTTTCTGTTACAAACTCTTCCGTATGTTGTCCGTCCTGATCGACAACACAGCATTGTCCATTGTCACCCACTAATACTGCACGATGATGCTCCGGTAACCAGGCGATATGTCGGCAGCGAAACATCTGCAAGCAGATTGCGTAAAGTGTGCCTTTCTCAAGCCATAACACAGCAGAATGCTCAATCTCCTGTGCAATAAGTTCGTCGATGGCCATCACCACCCAACCAGTATCCTGGGAGACAGGTACACCCGTGACTAAGGATGATGCAGATGGATTGAATTGATTTTGCATAATGCTTGTCCTGATTTTAAATCACGCGAATTAATTTTTTTTTGATGCATGACTGATTTACGAATCCTTTAAACCAGTCATGCATCGACAACTTCTATCGCGATAATTTCCAAGCACGATAAAGACTCA
>CAZICR010000584.1:0-1980 GCA_964537795.1 uncultured Cellvibrionaceae bacterium
TTGGTGTTGACTGGCAACTTTTTGGAGAACCGGGTGAAACCAAGGCAAATTATTGGAATATGTATGTGGGAACAGGGCTTAGTTTTTGATTACTTCAAATCTATGAGAATAAAATGAAAATAGTGTTATCTTTATTTGTACTCACACTGACAAGCCAATTAGTGTTCGCTAATTACTCTCCACAAACTGGCGATGTTATTTTTCATATATCCCAGTCAAGTCAAAGTCTGGCAATTCAAGCGGCGACAAAATCCAAATACAGTCATGTGGGTATCATTATTCTTAAAGATAAAAAACCTTATGTATTTGAAGCCGTACAACCCGTTAAATATACAAAACTTCAAGACTGGATCAATCGTGGCAAAAACAAACATTATGTTATCAAACGGGTTAAATCCGGTATTTCATCAGAAACCATAGACAAACTGGAAAAACAAAGTAAGCAATATGAAGGCAAAAACTACGACTTGGTTTTTGATTGGTCTGACGACAAAATTTATTGCTCTGAATTGGTTTGGAAACTTTACAAATCGGCAGCAGGTATTGAATTATCTCCACTCAGTAAACTGGGCAGCTTTGATCTCACCCATCCCGCAGTGAAAGCTAAACTAAAAGAACGTTACGGCAATAATATTCCACTTGATGAACAGGTAGTACCGCCTTCTGCATTATTTGATTCAGCTTTATTAATTACGGTTGATGAACAATAAAAAAGCCCGGCTACACCCGGGCTCTGGCAAATTTTTCTGTATTACCCCATCAAGACGAGATTGATAACGCTAAAGATCGAATACGCATTGCCGCACACACACTCAACTCAAAATCGTCAGCACCTATTCCATTGAAATACTTCTTACATCTCCAGTATTAAAATCAAGAATGTAAAGCGTTTTGCCATCCGGTGAAATATCAACAGAATTGGGACGTGCAAATGTAGCAACCTGACTTGATCCATTGACTGAACCCGCTTGGGATTTAATACCGGCAATCAATTCGAAATTACCATTCAAATCCATTCGGCGAACCAGATGATCAAATGGGTTAGGCATGTAAATATATCCATTGGCATATTTCATGTGATTAACTCTGGTGCCCGCAGCACCAATTTGCCTAACGATACCACCCGTAATTTCAAAAATTTCACCTGTTAAAAAATTGGCTGTAAAATAACGCCCTTGAGCATCACCTGTTACACCCACAACATTGGTTAAACCATTTCCACTAACAAAAGATGCAATGGTTTTATCCGGTGTAATTTTCAAAACTTCAGCGCCCGGCACACTACCTTTTCCATACAAGCCAACAATCAGATTGTCCTGATCATCAATATAAATTCCTGCAGGCCCATTGAGTTCTGTCAGGTAATCACTGACTTCTCCATTAGGAGTCACTTTGTGAATAATGCCAGAGGACACATTGGCAACAAATAAATTACCCTGTGAATCAATATCCGATCCATTCGCTGAACCCGCTGCAAATGTTGCGAATAACGATACCTGGTCACCTCGTGTGATTTTATTAACTGTGTGCCCTTTTGATGTTCCAACAAAAATATTTCCATCTTTATCAATGGTTAAACCATCACCATTAAATGCTGCCGCCGAAGCAAAAGTTGTTACGGTATAAACACTGGAACTGGAATTTGAACTGGAACTCAGACTTGAACTTGATTCGGAACTGGACACAGAACTGGAAATAGAACTTGATATTGAACTGCTGTTTGCACTTGATAATGAACTGGAAATAGATACAGAGCTGAAAACAACAGAACTTGATATAACACTTGAAAGATTAGCTGCACTGGAATCGGTGTTTTCGCTATTACCAGAACCACAACCAACCAATATCAAGGCAACCAACATCAGTGGTTGTATTTTATTAATGTGAATCATAAATCACTCCGCTGTGAATTTTTATATTGCACCACTTTCTATTGTGGATTGGTTGATGTGTGGTGCAGGGCGATTCTAAAATTCCTTG
>CAZICR010000585.1:0-1962 GCA_964537795.1 uncultured Cellvibrionaceae bacterium
TAATCTCACGGGAAAGTCGACGTAGCTATGATCCTGAACAAAATAAAGTCACATTAGTCACACGAGAAAGTAGCAAAGGTTTGGAGTTCCCGCGAGTGATTGTGGCGGGTATTGGTCAATTAAAAGATGCAGAAGCCGATGTGCCTGAACAAATGCGGTTGTTGTATGTGGCGATGACACGTGCGCAGAAGATCTTGTTGTTGACGGCTTCTAATGAGAATTGTTATGTGCGGCGGTTTTTAGAGGTTACATGATCTTTTTTATGTCCTAAGTTTTGTTAGTGCTGTCGAGTTAGAATTTTTTCGATCTCTATTGTGAAAACTTATAAGAACTAAATATTGTCGTCTGCGTATCTACAATCAATTGCTGAATAGGACTTATCAACTAACCTTAAAAACGTAACCAATTGGATTAGTCCAAATTCTCGAACGTTATTTGAGGTTCCGCTATGAAAAGCTGGCACTGGATAAAGTCAGTTCTTATTTGTCTGTTATGTTTCCCTTTTGCTACTCAGGCCGATCCATATCCCCCTAATTGGGATAATGGAACTGGTGCTGCAATTCATTATGACCCGGTTGCATGGCCTTCAGAACCTGCCAATCCAGTTAATTGTGTGACCAATTGTGGTGATTGGAAGCCTTACACTCGTTTCCAACAGAATATGAATGATCCTCGCACCCAAGATCCTTCAAATGGGGGTACTTCTCCTCAAGCTTATGTAAACGTGGCGTCTTCTTGTTCGGATAAAAGTTTACCCAGTATTTACTATTACCTTCATCAAGGGGCTACGCCCGCTGACGACGTGCTGATGTTTCGTTGGCGTGTTGAATCAGCACCACACAATTATGCGACTGGGCCCAGCGCGGGCAATTATGGCGCGAGTAACCCTTGGTCTTCTGCGCTCTGGACAGTTTTTTTTGATGTGAACGGTAGTGGTTATCGTTCATTAGCTGCGCATCTTGATGGATCTTCTGGTTCTCCTTCTGCTGCTGTCGATCGTTTGGTCGGAATTTGGGGCGAAGGTGCAAATCAGTCGCTGGATTATATAAACGATCCTGGCGTACATTTATTGGGGCACAATCCAACGGCGTTTGTTGGCCCGACTAATAAAATTATGAATTTTGCAAATGGCCTTTCGCCAACAGAAACCTGGGCTAATGGCGCGTCCGAAACCACCTGGAATTACGGCACAACAAGAGCAAAAACAGTTACGCAAAATTCATGTACAGAATATTTTATTGATTACCAAATTCCAATTGCACTGTTGGATGCATCGGGAATTGGTGGCCCGAAAATTACTCGCAGTACGCCTATCTCAATGTTGTTTTGTACGGCCAACAGTTTGAATAATCCGTTTCAAAAAGATTGTGCGGTAAATAAATCCTGGGCTGCTGATGCAGGCAAAGCTGCGCCTTTTGGTGATTATCTTTCTTTCAATCAAACCACGCCTTATAGCCAACCGATCATTTCAAAAGTAGAAGCGACACCACCTAATTCATGTCCAGGGAATTATGCGTTAAAAGCAACTGTACAAGACACTCTGGCGTTGCAATCGGGCAGCGTAGTGCCTTCAGTGCAATCAGTGGATTTTTATTATTGGTTGGATTCCGATGGTGATGGTACCGCTGATGAAGTCGGAGGGCAGTGGACTAAAATTACACCTGCTGCATCACTCACAACGAGTAGCTTTAATCAATGGACAGCAAGTTGGGATACATCAAGCTTACCAAAAGGAAAATATTTAATTGGTGCACAAGCAGTTGATGACAATACCAAGCTTGATGATGGTATGACACCAACCGGCATTAACAATCGGACTTTTTCTTATCTGGAAGGAGATTCTGCAAATAAAATTTATATCGGCGGATCTTGGCAGTCAGGTCAGCAATCTGTATTCCCCGGGCATTCGCCGAATCAATCGCCGAGTGCACAGGAAAATTGGTACGGGAATCCTGATGTCAC
>CAZICR010000586.1:0-1956 GCA_964537795.1 uncultured Cellvibrionaceae bacterium
TTTTGCGCGTGGAAACGGCGCTACCGTTTTTGGTGGGGAGATTGTTTGGGTAGTTCCCTCACCCTAGCCCTCTCCCAGAGGGAGAGGAAATGAACTCCCTACTTATTTGCTACGAAGTAAATTTGTCCCCTCTCCCTCTGGGAGAGGGTTAGGGTGAGGGCATTGGATTACCGTATCTCAAAATCATCCGCATCCATATGCGCCGGAAATTTCTTTCGATAATCCATTAATAATTCATGTGAAAGTGTTTGTGTAAAAACACCTGCCGTTTGCGAAATAAAATCGCAATCACCATTAGGTGAATAGACTGATGAATCACCGTGATAAATTTGTCCGGCTTCATCTTCGCCAACACGATTCACACCAATCACATAAGTTAAATTTTCAATGGCGCGCGCTTGCAATAAACGATTCCAATGCAAGGCGCGCTGACTGGGCCAATTAGCCAAATAAATTGACAGATCATAATCATTACGATTACGGCTCCACACCGGAAACCGCAAGTCGTAACAAATCAAAGGTAAAATTCGCCAACCTTTTAATGAAACCAAAACACGTTTGTTGCCCGCGTTATAACGCAAATGCTCACCGGCCATGCGAAACAAATGTCGCTTGTTGTATTCAACAATATGCCCATCCGGTTGTGCCCATATCAGACGATTAAAATATTCATCGCCATCTTTCACTACCAAAGAACCTGTCACTACCGCATTTAATTCTTTAGCTTTTTTTAACATCCACTGATAAGCAAAACCATTGGGTACTTCAGCAGCATCACGTGCACCTGTACAAAAACCCGTAGTAAATACTTCAGGAAGTAAAATTAAATCAGTTGCTGGAATGGAATGAAATAGAGAATCCAGATGTTCAATATTTTTCTGCGGATTTTTAGGGTAAATTGCAGTTTGAACCAAGGTCACTCGCAAATCAGATACAGAATTTTCATTCATACCAACAACCTTCTCTATAAGTGGTATTTATTCAAACGATTGATTTCTAACTTGTCTTAATATAATGAGGATACCAACGAAATCCCCAAAGTCCAATCAACCAGGCAATTCCAGCAGCAGTTGCAGCCATTAAAAATGCATATTGGGCACTGAGATCCCAGACTAACCCTCCTGCCAAAGCTCCAGCAGCGCCTCCAGCACCAAAACTAAGGGAACTATAAAGTGCCTGTCCCTGACCTTGATGGCCTTGGAAATGTTGTCTTACCCAATCAATCGCAACAGCATGGGCTATACCAAAACTAAACGCATGAAAGGCTTGTGCAAGAATCAAAATCATTAAATTGTCAGCCCAAAAGCCGATCATTAGCCAACGAATTGCGGTTAAAAATAAACTCCACAACATAAGACCCGTCAACGAAAAATGTCGAAATAATTTGGGGACTAACATAAAAATAATAATTTCAGCGATTACACCCAAAGACCACAAAATTCCCGCAAGGCTACTGGAATACTGCTGGGTCTTTACCAAATACAAAGTATAAAAAGTGTAATAAGGACCATGACTAAACTGCAGGAGAAAACTGGCTGCCAAAAAACACAGCATAAAAGGATGAGTGACTAACTCAAAAAAACCTGATGGTTTTTCACTGGAATGCGGATAAATTTTATTGGTTAAACCAAAACTGGATAACCAGATCAACAATAGAAAAATCAAAATGCAAAGTGGTAAGTGAGCTATGGATACAAAATCAAACAACAACCCCAATCCCATTACAGCAACAATAAATCCAATTGAACCCCACAATCGGATTTGCCCGTATTTTTGATGTTGCTTATCCAAATACGCCAGGGTAATCACTTCAAATTGCGGTAAAACTGCGTGCCAAAAAAATGTATAGCAGATAATACTGATTAACAGCCAAACATAATCCTGTCGTATTAAAATTAACGCAAAAAATAAAACAGCAAGAAAGCTACCCAACCGAATAATCGATAATCTCGCTTG
>CAZICR010000587.1:0-1941 GCA_964537795.1 uncultured Cellvibrionaceae bacterium
GGAAAAAAAGCTTCTTTAGATTCCAGTACGCCAATACTGTTAAGAAGCACTTCATCACTTTTAAGTACAAATGTCGTTCTTTCACCTGCTAGTAATGATTGTTTTGCGGGCAAGGGAATTTTATTCTTTCGATCAGAAAGCCAGGTACCATCGGAAAATGTAGTGTCGTTACGCTGTAGCCATTCCGTCCATGGGTTGGCATCTGCCGAATCGTATTTACTTCTAATCACAGGTCTTGTTTTTGCAATTGTTGTCATCGCACTTAAAAGCGCATGTCGTTGCACGCTACTTCGGAAATTTTCATAGCGTTTGGAGTGCGAGTCTTCAAAACTTTCAATCCCATGGAAATAATCCATACTTTTTGCTTCAGGCCAAATTTGAATTATTTCGCTCGCAATCGCATCCTCCGCTTCTCCCCTAGTTAGTCCAAATAGGCGAGCTAAGGCATCTACTTCATGCTTGGAAAATTCATATCCAAATACAAATCCTGCTTTTGATTCTCCATGCTTGGCCCAACAATCTCCTTCCTCGTATCCATTTGGAGGTATGTAGATTTTTTCTTCTAATTCTCTGGCGGCGATAGATGACAAAGTATTGGAGATGTTTTTTAAACATTTTAGAATATGGATTTTGTTGACTGTATGAATGTCGCGACGATTAGCAAGTATTTCAAGACGATCTTGCAAATAGCTGAGAGATGACCCATGGTAAAAACACGCCCTAGCAAGCCCCATTAGTAACCATTGTTGTGAATTTTGAAATGATGAGTCCATGCCCTCTGAGACCAGAGCGCCTGGAGTTTTTTGGTCGAAACAACCAAGTAAAATCTCAACATCTTCATGAAGACCTAATTCCACTAGATAATTGACATTCCGAGCGGCAGTCCACCGAGTAAATGTATTGGCATTTCCCAGAAGGTGCCAATTAATGTCCGCTAGGACAGCGCTTTCTTGTTTATTTGGTGAAAACGCGTTTTTAAACGTGCCTTCTCCGATTTCATCCCCGAGTTTAGCCGCCGGACCAGATAACAGATTCTCTAGTGCGTTTAGTTGGGCGGTGTTGGAAGTATACGGACATAGACCAGTGGCTAATTGCAGCCACTCGTCACCAGTGAGTTCAATTTTTTCTTTCGCTAGGGTATCGAATACCAATTCCAAAACAAAGTATTCGTCTCGGCAAAAATCAATCAGGTTTCGTATTTCTTGAAGTGCTTTTGTATACCGAAGTTTAAAAAGATCTGAACCTCTGGACTCAAATATTTTTCGAATATAGTCATTTTTATTTGAAAAAATATGAGCGCTTGAATTTCCCCAAAGCTCAATGGAATCTTGGATTGATTTAATTGTATCATCAAAATCAAGTTCCACCAGCTCAGTCAGTACGATCATGAAGTTATGACGTTTATCGAAGAGACATCTTTCACGCAGGCGTTCTATAACACGTACGTCCGAGTTAAATTTTATCCGTCGATCCTCTCGACAGATGCGAATAGTAGTATCTACGGAATGAGGAGACTCAATATCGCAATCTTCAATGATACGTGTGAATATATTCTCTGACTCAATTTCGCTCTCATCATTTTCAAGCAAGTATTCATCAGAAGGCTTATAGGAATTGAATTCATAATGATCCTCATCTTTCAATGTATCAGCGCCAAGAAATTTGAGCTCAGTTGCAAAAGCCTCATCAATACTTGGATATTTCTTCGCCAACCGCAGGAGGCCACTCCATAAATTCCTCGAACCGCCAAATGGATTTTCAAGTTTAAGCTTAGTGAAGACGGATTGGAAAATAGCAGACCGGACGGCATCCTCTGCAACTTCTAGAATATCATCTAACCCGTTATCAATTTTCCATTCATACCAGCGGTGATCTTTACAGAGCAACAAGATTGCAGTAGCTCGCCGAGCATCTAAATGTCCATTTTTCGCAAGATAGCAA
>CAZICR010000588.1:0-1938 GCA_964537795.1 uncultured Cellvibrionaceae bacterium
CCATCCTTAGTGGAGAGCGATACACAAAGGATTTTTTCCTGAACAAGGAAGGTAAACCTTTTGTTCAAGAATATTACAACGAAGTTACTAATGAACATATCGTTCTTAGCTTAATTGATGGGAAATGGACATCAATTTTTAAAGAGACAACTAAAATACGCAATCGATCATTTGTCGGCATCACCAGTGATTTCCAATCACTGGTGATGCTGACGCGAGACGAAAGTAATCGTAGAAACTATTACACTATGAATTTGCGATCAGGCGAAATATCGGAATCACTGCATGATCGAAGTGACGCGGATGTTGGTGCTGTACTGACTAACGACCAACGAGTCGTGCTTGGCATCCGCTACAGTGGTTTTACCCCTTCCTATAAAATGTTTGATCCAGCTTTAGACAACAGATTAAAAGAAATTAGTAATTTATTTCCAGGAAATTCGGTAACACTTGCACACTGGACACCTGACTTTCAAAGTCTCGTGATATTTGTAGAGGGAAGTGATTTCGTTGGAGATTATTTTCTTTTCCAAGGAACTCAAGAGCCTCAATTTTTGACAAGCAGTCGTCCGGCTATAAGCTCGGAAGACATCAATCCAATCGGAAAAATCACTTACACATCTCGAGATGGCTTAAAGATTCCGACGCTGATAACAATCCCTCGTTTAAAAATAAAAGACATGAAAAATTTACCTGCCGTATTAATGCCACATGGTGGTCCGGCAAGTTATGACGCTATCGAATTCAACTACTGGGCTCAAGCACTCGCATCTCAAGGGTATTTGGTTATTCAACCGCAATTCAGAGGCTCGACAGGTTTTGGCACCGCGCATCGTGAGGCTGGCAAAGGCGAGTGGGGTCGCAAAATGCAGGATGATCTCACGGATGCTATTAAATTTTTTGTAGCGAAAGATTATATAAATCCAGAGAAGGTTTGCATTCTAGGTGGAAGTTATGGCGGCTACGCTGCACTGGCGGGAGGAGCATTTACACCTGACCTTTATCGTTGCATCGTTTCAATCAATGGGGTGAGCGATCTCAACGATTTACGCCATGAAGATCGAAACAAGTTCGGTTACTACAGTGAGGCAGCTGATTATATGGATATACAATACAGTAAAGGCGATGTAGACAAAGCAGAGCTCTCTGCCCGCTCTCCTGTACAACATGTTAAAAATTTTATTGCCCCGGTTTTATTAATTCATGGAGACAAAGATCAACGTGTTCCAATTTCTCAATCGGAACACATAGCAAAAGAGTTAAGGGCAGCTGGAAAAAGCGTTGAGTTTATTAAATTAAATGGAGATACCCATTACCTCGAAGAGCCAGAAACTCGAACACAAGCATTGCTTGCCGCAATAGAATTTGTTAATAAACATTTACGTTAGTTTTTTCACGAGACGTTAGCCCAAGACGGGCTAACGTTTTATATGTAGACAATAGCGCCTTCAAGCAAAGTATAAAAAAGCACATTTAAATGTTTACATATCGAGCAGGACTGCTATTGGATGTTTGAGAGTAATTGATATTTCATATTATGCTAAAGAAATTTTTCGAAAAAAATCCAGCATTTATCTTTATTATTCCAGCTATCATTTTTATATTGATTGGATGTGTTGGGGTTGGATTTGCAGTCGTAAGCCAGAACCCGCTGCCTATTGCGGGATGGCTTACTCTTTTTGGTTTTATTCTAGTCCCAGGGATTATTCTCTACGGCTTCACTAAAGGCTTTACTCTTTCAGATAGGCAAGCGCATGCAATAGAAGAAAGACGGCAGAGCTTGTTGTTCGATCAAAAGGGTATCTCGCTTGTGATGCCTCTTATGGGAACGACTTGGATAATGAATTGGGATTCAATCGAAACTATAATTTACATAAACTATAGCACCGATGATCAGGCTCATTTTGAAATTCAACTGAACAAAATTCCTGACTACCA
>CAZICR010000589.1:0-1937 GCA_964537795.1 uncultured Cellvibrionaceae bacterium
ACAGCCTACTTAAGTGCAGAAGAACTTGTTAAAACCTTATCAGGCATTTAACAAAGCACAGGAAAAAATAGAAAGTAAGTGCAGTTTCTGTAGCTTCAATACCTGTTTTCTGGAATCACTAAACCTGCCTCACCTCTTCGAAAAAGACATCGTCGTATCTGGGTCATGAGCTCTAATGAATGAAATAATGCGCAACCCTCACATGAATCAAAGCATTTGACAAATTCATGGCGCAAAAAGCAACAAAAATTTTCGAAAATGGTGATACCAAGCCTAACCAATTTAAAATCCAACTTGCGATAAGGGTTGTCTGCTGAAATACTGAGGCTCGAATTTGTATAACACTCAAGGGATGAAAGCTGTGGGATTGCAGCTGAGGTATAAATGCCCAGTAAATCTTAACGTTAAACCAAGGTTCGAATTATGGCTAAGGATAAAAATAAAGTTTTCAATCACCAATTAAAAACTTTAGAGAATATCGAGGAAAAAATACGGGCGCTTATTATCGAGCACAGAAAGCGATCGGGCAGTCATCTCGGCGTTGTTTTTCGCACTATTATCGACCCAAATCAGGCAACCCTCTATAAGGAAGGATTTCACGGTAAAGGAAAGCTTATTAAAGGCATACGGGAATGCGATTACAAACTTTCAAAGTCTGATCCAAATTGGGTTCTGGCTAGTAAGGAACATGGACTTTCTTTTTCGGCCTCGCTTGATCATGCTGTTGGCACCATGAAGTTCTTAGGAGGCTTTCAGAAAAAGGGTACAAAAATAAACTGCGCCTATTGGATCTTAGAAAATAGCAACGCAATTCCTTCGGCCATGGAATTTGTTCAAGACCCTGACAATCCTGATCATTACCTTCTTACGATTACAGAGGACATGAAGATCTCTACATTGGTCGAGAAACTAAAATTCATCGCTCAAAGAGTAACAGTAATGAACGGACTAACTCTAGAGGCATACAAAGATGCTTGAATTCAACGAAAATTCTTATAATTCAAAAGTTTTGGCTATTCACTATGCAAATAAGGTTGGCGGTGAACTACTTATATCATTTATGCGCGGTACAACTGGGTTGCGATCAGAGAGTGAAGCTTTGGAAATCATCGAAGGGTTTTGGCTCATGACTGACTTGGCCATCCAAGATAACGAAAATGGTGTAGCGCCTCACGACATTGAAGATATTGAATTCTGGATGCATAAATTATTCAATAAAATTGGTGGCTATATGGCAAAAAATGGTTTCAAAGAGCTTTGGCAGAATTCGCTCGATAAAAGATAGAGCATTATAGAAAATGTAAAAACATCACTACACCTGCCTCACCTCTTCGAAAAAAATATCGTCGTATCCTTTACTCTTGAGATGTTGAAAAACCCGTTCGCTGACGAGAATACAGTTGGTATCTTCGTGTACTAAAAACAAATCCAGGCCTCCCACTTTTTTGCTATCAATCACGAGTTCATTAATAAAATTCATGGATTCGTTTGGCTGATTTGGATCAGCAACATCATTTAATTGTTCATAGTCCGATTCTTCCATTACGGCACAGGACACTCGACCAAGTACATTCAATACCACATAATCATTAATTACTTTATCGTTAACATGATCGTTTATAACAACTGGATGCACTTCTATATTATCTACACCAATCGCGCGCAGATCTTGATAAAACTGTTTGGTAGCAATGAGTGCGGGTGACATAAAGATTGTAGGCAAAACTCCCGTTTGATCCTCATCATCCAAATCACAAATGAGCGCGCCTCTAAAAGGTTCACCATTTTCGTTATCGGTATAGTCAATAAATAAACTACCAGTTTTTGTTTGCATAAAATCATGGCTTCTCTGGAATAAACCAGCTGGCTCTCTACCGTCCCATGTATCCAAAAGGATTTTGTCCGACATTTGATAAAACTTCATTTCAACCTCATTC
>CAZICR010000590.1:0-1905 GCA_964537795.1 uncultured Cellvibrionaceae bacterium
GCGTAAATCGCCGCCTGATCCTTTCACCCAAAGCACTTCAACTTTTTCGCCAGTGAGTGGATCAGTTTCAATCAATTTAGCTGAGGTATTTCCGCCACCTGTATTGGTGATACGTAGATCCTCACCTAATTTATTGGATCGATACACCAGATTCCCAACCGGATCCAGCTTATCTGCCTCTGCATCATCCCAAAGATAATTAACATGTTGATACTCGTCGGGTTGGTAAGACATCGAAATTCCTATGAACAATAGTGGATAAGATTTGATTGGTTCTTTTATAGAACATCTGACAATCTAGTCAATATAGCCACATTCAGGAGCATTTACAATCATTTCCAATCATTAATTGTCGTGAAATGAGCAATATTCAATCAAGAAACAGATTCTGCGATTGATCCAGACCAAGAGCCCGGAAGAAGGGGGAGAAACAAATGGTATTCAATAAAACTCGCCGGTGTATTCATTGATTGAATAAACCGGACGTCAGGATAAATTAATCACAAGCATCAACTACAACAACTTCTACACCTTGGCGCTCAAAATGCTGCAGTATTGCTCTATCCGCATTACTATCGGTAATCACCATATCAACGCCCGTCAGCGGACTAAAAATTAAATTTCCTTTTACACCAATCTTGGTGCTATCGGCTAACACAATTAACTTATCAGCGCGCTTACGCAACTTTTGTTCAGCTAAAATCAACAAGGGATCTGTTTCCATTACACCGATTTCACTGATGCCGGGACACCCCATAAACATCTTGCTGCCGTGATAATTTTGCGTAGTGTCATTTTCAAATGAACTGAGAATAATACTTTGTTTGCGATAAACCTCACCGCCAGGCAAGGTGATTTGATTTTGGCTGTTTTCCAATAATTCCTGAGCCAATACAAAAGAATTGGTCAGAATGTTCATGCGGCGATCCTGTAAAAATTCCGCCATCATAAAAGTGGATGAACCACCATTGATGATAATCGATTCCCCATCAGCACAAAGTTCGGCAGCATGTTTGGCAATCATGCGTTTGGTATTGACGTTTTTTTCTTTATCGACCCAAAAAGATTTTCCGGTAATTTTGGTAGAGGATAAAATTTTGGATTGAATAACCTCTGCACCACCACGAATTTTTTTTATTTTTCCTGACGCGGCAAGTTTATTCAGATCGCGACGGATAGTGGCTTCGGATGAATCCAATTGATCACAAAGAATTCGAACACTTGCAAATTTCGCTTCATCAAGGAAATCCAAAATCAGTTGTTGCCGCTGTTTTTCCAACATGAGATTACCTGCTTGAATGTGAGTAATGAATTAAAAAAAACCTGTGTGCGATCATACTCAGACTATCAATCAGAATCAATCACAACGCTTTGAATTTGATTGGAATACAAACAAAAACTTGCATGGCTGATTATTTTGCTACTTTTCCTTCATTAATTAGTTTATACCAACGGTTTTTATAGGCTTCCAGACCAGAAAAATGACTGGGAATACAAACTTCAAGCTCCAGCGAAAACTGACTCTTTTCAAGTTGAGTCAGCAATAAAGCGCCCTGCACTGTCCCTGTTTCATCACCTGAAAGATAAACCGTCTGATTTGAGCGGAGCTGTGCAACCAGTTGGCATAACAACGGATTTTTCAGAAATGCACCTTCAATATAAATTGCACCTCTGGACTGTAAATCCGTTAACCGCTGGTCAATCATTAATGCGCAATAAAGTGTGGCGACCGCAGCCGGACAAACGTTTGGCACCGGACAATCAATAATCGGAACGAGTCCTGCAAAAGGGCCACTACCATCGCTAAAATCCGGGGTCACCAACCATAGATGATCAATAGCAGTTTGCACATCGGTAACCATTGGAGCTTGAACATCACCGCCAAGGCGCTGGCAAATCAAATCG
>CAZICR010000591.1:0-1903 GCA_964537795.1 uncultured Cellvibrionaceae bacterium
ATAGGATTAAAGCTTGCAAAGGGCCGTCAATCGTTTTGGGGTCTTTCGGATTTGGCTTGATTTGTGGCAATAAATGTTGCGTAGCGGGATGTACTAAACGATTATCAGACAACAGCACCAGATTAAATTTTCCTTGTTGATGCAAATAATCAACCGCGGCTGTAATAGTGTCGGCAACAGTATTTTCCTGTAATCGTTCAGCAGGAATTGCCAGCGCAAAAGTCTCCCAACCAAACAAAGGCAAGTGTCGGCGCAATAATTCCAACACCGCAGGCCAGCGTTGCGGTTTTTCGCTGGCATGAATCATCAACAACACGCCTTTGTTTTCTTTGGATTCAGTCACTTTGTAAAAAGCCAGCCATTTACCTTGTAGCGTTTGCAGCCATACCACTTCTTTGGGATTGGCATCGGCGATTAGTTGAGTTGAGGAGATATCTTCTGCGGATTGTTTTTTGTCAGAGTCTTGTGAGTTTGTCTCTTCAGGTGTTGTGAGAGCTTCTTCAGTTTTTGTTTCTGTCTCGGGTGTTGTCTCGGCTTGGGTTTGTGCATAGGTTGTTGTCGTTAAAACGCAAGCAAAAAAAACGTTAATCACCATTAACCTGATGAACATTAAAATAGTCAGTTTTGTAGATCGCATAAGTTTGAGTAGAATGCCGTGATTAATTGAAATGGGTGATTTATGTCTAAGTGTAAGCAAGAAATCTGGATCGCGCCTTCTATCCTCTCTGCTGATTTGGCTCGCTTGGGCGAAGAGGTGGATGCAGTCCTCGCCGCGGGTGCTGACATCATCCACTTTGATGTGATGGATAATCACTACGTCCCTAACATGACATTTGGCCCCATGATCTGCAAAGCCTTGCGCGATTACGGCATTAAAGCGCCATTGGATGTGCATTTGATGGTTGAGCCTGTTGATGATCTTATCGTGAAGTTTGCTGATGCAGGTGCCAGCATTATTAGTATTCACCCTGAAGCGACTCGTCATCTCGATCGATCTGTACAGTTAATTAAAGACAAGGGTTGTATGGCGGGGGTGGTGCTCAATCCTGCTACGCCACTTGATACGATTCGCCATGTATTGAGTAAAGTCGATTTGATCCTGCTTATGTCCGTAAATCCCGGATTTGGTGGTCAGGCGTTTATACCCTATGTGTTAGATAAGGTGCGTCAGGCGCGTAAGATGATTGATGATTCAGGTCGCTCAATTCGATTGGAGATTGATGGGGGCGTTAACCTTTCAAATGTCGGTGAAATTGCGGCGGCGGGAGTTGATACTTTTGTTTCTGGTTCGGCCATATTTGATTCGTATGATTATCAGGCGACGATTAAGGTTATGAGAGAAAAAATAGCTCAGTACAATTAGTTGAGCTCACTGTTTTTTTTCAGCCAGTCGACCATTAAGTTAAATTGTGTGTCTGCATTAAATTTTTGATGCAGATAATTGAAGGCGAGCTGGTGTTGAATATTTATGTCAGAAGCACTGATGATTTCAGAAGCCTTTTGGACCCATGCGTTCAGGTCTGTAGTTGGAACCCGATTGTGAATAAGTGGGCCATCCAGAATTTCCTTCATGCCGCCGACTTCCGCTCCCAGTATCATACAACCACTTGCCACAGATTCAATAAGCGTCATTCCAAGTCCCTCATCAATTGAAGGGATCAAAAAAAGATCGATAGTACTCCAAGCATCAGACGCATTTTCTTGCCATCCCGGAAATACGATTCTGTGTTGTATACCAAGTTGCTGGCTAATAACCTGTAATCTTTCCAGATCTGGTCCTTTCCCTGCTATCACACACCAAACGTTAGGATGAGTTTTAAGGAGTTCAGCAAAAATTGTTATGGTGAAATCGTTTCTCTTATGAGGCACTAATCTACCCAAAGACCCAATGACAAATGCTGAT
>CAZICR010000592.1:0-1901 GCA_964537795.1 uncultured Cellvibrionaceae bacterium
GTGCCATCGTATCAACGCGGCTACAGATGGAGTTCAAAAGAGGTCGTAGAACTTTTAAACGATATTGCTGACTTTAATCCCCGTCCTGTTGGCAATACGGATGAAAAAACTTGGTATTGCTTGCAGCCAATCGTGGTAAAGATGCTGGAAGACAATAAATTTGAAGTCATTGATGGGCAGCAAAGATTAACAACAATATATTTAATTCTATTTTTCCTAAATCAGGACTTTGTGGAAGCCAAAAGAGACAGATTATTTTTGCTTAGCTATGAGACTAGATCAGGATCTGAAGAATTTTTAAAAAATCTAGAGGCTATAGAAGACGAGGAAGATAACATTGATTTCCATTACATAGCTGCAGCTTATCGAGCTATATCTAATTGGTTTGATCAAAAAGGTTCTAACTTTGATACCGGAAATTTCCGATCCAATTTTAAATTTCATTCGAAAGTTATATGGTATTTAAGCGATGAAGCGGATTCTATTGCAATTTTTACCAGAATTAATATAGGAAAGATCCCTTTAACAAACTCTGAATTAATCAAAGCACTGTTTTTGAATAGTTCAAACTTTAATAAAAACGATGAAAAAATAAGATTGCGGCAATTAGAGATTTCGACAGAATGGGATTTGATCGAGCAATCATTGCAAAACGATAAGTTTTGGTACTTCATCACCCAGAACGCATACATCACAAATAGAATCGAATTAATTTTTGATCTGATGAATGAGGAGTCCGATGAAGACGATAACTACTCTACATTTCGATTTTTTAGCAAAAAATTTTCAGCGAGAGATTCAGGTGCAATTGAAGATAATTGGAACGAAGTAAAAAAGTTTTTTCAAAGATTTAACGAATGGTTCAATGAAAGGAATCTATACCACAAGATCGGGTATCTAGTAAGTGTCGGCACCATCAACTTAAAAGACCTTTACGTTAAGTCCGACAACATGACAAAAACGGAATTTCGGAGCCATCTAGATTTCCTTATTAGGAATGACTTGAGGAACATTGATTTGAGCGGGCTACAATATGCCGATGCCAATAACGTAAGGAAAGTATTACTTCTCTATAATATTCTCACTATGTTAAATAGCGATAAGGACAACTCTTATTTTCCATTCGATTTATATAAGAACGAGAAATGGGATATAGAGCACATAGCGTCTATTAAAGAGCAGCCACCGGAAGTTAATAGAGAGGAGTGGCTCTCCGATGCGCGAGTATTTATAGATACTTCCAAACCTGGCGCAGATCAATTAATCGAAAGAATTGATTCTCATAAAAGGAACGACGCTGACTTCATTGCGCTGTTTGAAGACGTTGTATCACATTTTAACTCAGATTTAAATGAAGAAGACGATGTTAACGATATCTCAAATTTAACCTTGCTTGACCGGGAAACAAATAGAGGGTACAAAAATGCTGTTTTTCCTTTCAAAAGAAAAATAATTATTGATAGAGATAAACAAGGAATTTTCATCCCCGTTTGCACGAAAAATGTTTTTCTGAAATATTTCAGTGAGTATCCCCCTAAGATATCGTTCTGGACTGAAGATGACCGAAATAACTATGAGAGAGATTTGTACAACACGCTGGAGTCATACTTACAAAAATGGGACGAGGCATCATGACTAGTAAATATCAAGGTGAGACTTTCAGTTTCGTTGGACTTTTACGTAAAAGTAAAATTGAAATTCCGATCATTCAGAGAGATTACGCTCAAGGAAGAAAAGACAAAAACGAAATCCGATTAAATTTTCTTACTGCTCTTCGTGATAGCTTCATCGAAAGCAGGCCAATTATGCTTGATTTCGTGTATGGCAGTGCTGCAGATTCTTCATTTCAACCGCTTGATGGGCAGCAACGGTTAACCACATTATTTCTACTGCATTGGTAC
>CAZICR010000593.1:0-1352 GCA_964537795.1 uncultured Cellvibrionaceae bacterium
CCTCCTAGCCTCCCCCTTAGCAAGGGGGAGGAATTAAAACTAACGCACTTTTACTAAACAGTTGTAGTAAAACCAACCCGGAAAATTCTCTATCACTACGGCCTTAATAAAACACCCTCTACCTGCATAACAGTTTTAGCTTCTGATCGTTCAATCATTTTTACCAATGCTGATTGAATGACTTCATCTTCGCGCGCATCGACTTTACTAATAAATTTTTCCGTTTGTGTTTCAGCACCCTCTTCCAACAAAAATTCAACCATTACTTCATCGGCATGGTTAGCAGCTTTACCATAGTAGGTGATAGAAATTTTAGGGTAGCCCTGAAACCCCATCTTTGATCTTTTCACAATACGTTTTTTTGATTTATCCAGATTCATAAGTTTCTCGATACGCAATAACTTGGTGTATGTTCAATTGAATTATTTATTCGAAAAATAAAAAATTAATTACCGGCATAGCCATTAATTGAAAGTGAGAGAAAAATTAACCAGACAAATCCCATCAAAGCAGAAAATCCCAAACTCACTATAATAGCCAAGACAGGCCAAATCTTTTCTCCTTGATAGTATTTACATGATCGCAATACCCCGATGGTGATTATGAATTGATAACCCACCCAAATTGACAAGAAAAACATAATCAGATCTTCTTCTATCAATCCAATTGTTATTGTCAAGAAAAATAATAGCGCACCTATGAGCACGCCAAATATCCAAAAGGTAATTGTTAATCCAAGTTCACCCCTGAGCAGTTTTAGCAAACCGTTACTCGATGTTTTTTCTGTGCTATCAACAATTTTCTTTTTTTGCTGTGGATTACCCAAGGAAATGCTTCCCTTAAACCCATTAAGTTCGTTACGTCCGACAAACCATTGTGTAGCCAACGCAGCTTCCTTCGCGAATCATCTCCAAGACTTTTTTTTCGGAATATTTTTCATAGCAACATATACTTCAATCGGTACATATTTTTGCAAAAAATCATCAGTGATTTCCTGAGACGAATTTTGTTGCAGGGATTGGCTCTGCTGCAGTTCATTCATTTTGGTATTTCCAATAAACAACGAGATTGAGGATACTCACCTTCACAATACAGGCATTTAAAATCCCGCGAGGCAATAATCGTCCCGCCCAGGAATCCAAACAATTCATTTAAAGCCAGATCAACATCCATCCAACGATTATCAAATTTCTCATAAACAGAAATAACAAATACTTTACCGCCCACTGAGTGCTTGAATAAGGCATCCCTTACAATTGACATTTGATCAATAGATATTGTTTGCATCATCTTAACGTCAAAATAGTCGAAATGACGCAACTCATCAACAAACGTTTGGCGGCCTCTTTTTG
>CAZICR010000593.1:1362-1899 GCA_964537795.1 uncultured Cellvibrionaceae bacterium
TTAATCGCTCGTGCTTTAGCCTCTGACGAGAAGAAATTGTTGACTATTGAAATCTCAGCTTCGTTTATTTTGTCAGGGTGTTTATCATCAAAAAATGACTTCTTAAAAAATGCTTCATTCGGATGTGGTTTTATATTTGCCATTTCCATCATGTGTTTTCTTTGCACTTCTTTTTCTGCTTTTATTTTATTACGGCAAGTACGGCATCTTACAGCCGTAGATTCAAAATTACCTTTGGCGATTTCATACCACCATTTTTGCTGGCGGGCGGTCCATATTTCGTCTGCGCCACAATCTTTGCAAATAAATTCTTTATCGACATAAAACAAGGGCAAGGTAATTATCGCTGTGCGGTAAACAACTTCAGCAGGATTTACAGGAATGGCCCAGTCTGGAATTGGCCCTTTGAATGGATCAACCTTCCCATCACGCTTGGCTATACGCTCGAGTCTGGATTTTTTAATTTCTGCTCTGCGCTGCTTTCCGCTTTTCATAAATTCACTTCGATTTTTTTGGTTGCGCAATCTTTAAGGTTAT
>CAZICR010000594.1:0-1880 GCA_964537795.1 uncultured Cellvibrionaceae bacterium
TCACCGGATTTACCTTTCAGTGTTTCACTTAATCCTTATCGCGGTTGTGAACATGGATGCATTTATTGTTTTGCGCGACCGACACATGCTTATCTGGGTTTATCACCCGGTCTCGATTTTGAAACACAACTTTTTGCCAAAACCAATGCAGTGGAATTGTTGCGCCAGGAATTGGCACAAAAAAATCATCAGGTATCACCCATTGCACTTGGTGTTAACACAGATGCCTATCAACCTTGTGAACGTGAATTGCGTTTGACCCGCGGATTGCTGGAAGTTTTACATGAATGCCAACACCCGGTTGGATTAATTACAAAATCGTCATTAATTGAACGTGATATTGATTTGATCAGCGACATGGCGAAAAAAAATCTGGCAATTGTCGCGATTACGATTACCACTTTGGATCATCAAATCTCACGCCAACTGGAACCCCGCGCTGCATCACCCACACGTCGATTACAAATTATCGAACGCTTCGCCAAAGCGGGCATTCCGGTTTCGGTGAGCGTCGCGCCCATCATTCCATTCGTGACGGAACAGGAATTGGAAAATGTATTGAAGTCAGCTGTCGATGCCGGAGCAAGAGCAGCGGGCTACACCATCTTACGTTTACCCCACGAAGTGAATCCTCTATTTCAAGAATGGTTAGCCACCCATTTCCCAGAACGCGCCGAACGCGTAATGAATCGCATCCGCGATATGCGCGGCGGAAAAGATTACAAAGCCGAATTCGGCAGCCGCATGCGCGGCGAAGGCGTCTGGGCCGACCTGATCCGCCAACGTTTTCTAAAAACCCTTAAACGTTTAGGCATAATCCACCACGGTCGATTTGCTGATCTCGATTGCAATTTGTTTAAAAAGCCAAAATTTATTCCGGCGAGAAAGGATGAGGAGCAGTTGGATTTGTTTGGGTGATATAGACTATCTTTTTTATCGAATGGTGTAGATGTAGATGGATAGCCTATAGATCAGTATCAGGGTTGTCTTTTTGGTCTCGCCTTAGGTGATGCACTTGGAGCGCCTTATGAAGGAGGTTCGATTGAACGATTCGTTTGGAGACTTATCGGAAAAAGTTCAGGTGGCCTGCCCGGTGGACGGACGACACTCAGATGTCAATTGATGTGGCCCAAATTTTGTTGAAATATAAAACTATTAATCAATTTGAGCTGGCGAATTTATTTGCACAAAGTTACAAATGGAGTCGTGGCTATGGTCCTGGTGCTGTAAATAAGGTCAAAAGTGCTTTTTTCCACACGAACTGGGTTTGCTCCTCCGCTCTGACAGTCAAACTTCCGGTCAAGTTATTTTTATAAATAAAATCTGAGAATGCATAGCAAACTGCTGCTGTAGTTAGGTACTCAGGCCTAATTTCATCATCTCTTTCATCTGTCATAAAAAAGTGGTTTAGCCACGCAGTGCTAAGACCTATCGCAATTGCATTGTGGATATCGACAACTTCTAAAGTCATAAATCTACCCGTGGCATCATTTTTCGGCAAACGCCATTTGTTGATATTAAAATTTATTTAATCTGACTATTATTCGTTACAGTTTCCGGTCAAGACCGGACATTAAAACACATTTGGTTTGTGCACGTCCTGAAACGCTTTTCGTAAGAAATTTTGTCGTCGTCATCAACATGTTGTAGCTGCAGTTATCTAGGAAATCCCATCAAACGCGATCAAACTTATAGCTCTAACGGGTAAGTGATAACATAGTTGAACTCCTTGTTCAGTAGATTTATAAGCCTGCGTACTTTGCCAGGAATTGAATGAAATCAAATGATTCCTTCACTGAAACACGCTAATTAGACTTCAATCCTATTGTTATGAATAGCCGTGCAAATATGAGAATTATAACGGACTCAATGGAAGAGGA
>CAZICR010000595.1:0-1877 GCA_964537795.1 uncultured Cellvibrionaceae bacterium
TTATTACTGAAGCCAATGGTTGCGACCTGCGTTGTTTTGTAATCGGTAATAAAGTTGTCGCTGCAATGGAGCGCAAAGCAAAAGACGGTGAGTTTCGCTCCAATCTTCATCGCGGTGGCAGTGCAACAGCAGTGAAATTAACCGCATTGGAACGTAGTACTGCTGTAAAAGCGGCTCAAGCAATGGGCTTAAAAATTGCCGGTGTTGATTTACTCAGATCCCATCGCGGCCCTTTGGTGATGGAAGTGAATTCGTCACCAGGTTTGGAAGGCATTGAAAAAGCATCAGGAAAAAATATTGCGGATTTGATGGTAGAGTATTTGGAAAAACAATTTAATAAATGATAGACGTTTTTAGGTCATCCCTGCGAAGGCAGGGATCCGTTTGCTCGAAAAATTAATTCAACGGCAACTGAATATTAAACGTAGTCCCGTAAACTTCGTCTGAAGTGACTGCCATATGCCCGCGATGGTGGTTGGTGACAATAAAATAAGAATAAGACAATCGCTGCTCTACCGGGTATGTATTGTCATCCGCGTTTATAGCGAAGAAAGGTTGGAATATGTCCAGTTGTTCATCAGCAGATAAACATTTTCCGTTATGGCGAATTTTAATCCAGAGTGAATCAAAAAATTCACTGATTTCGATATGAATTTCCGGTGCTTTAGTCGAGGGTTTGATTTCCTTGAGTGCGTAAAACGAACTGCGTAACAAGCGTACAAATACTTGCGATAACTCGGCAGCAAAACAGGGGATACTGGTGATTTTTTCACTGTAGTGTCGGGAAATTTTAATGGATTCAAATTTAAAGCCATCAACATCAGAAAATAAATGACGGGTCAGTTCAATTGCGTTATCCATTACCGGGCGTAAATCGGCGATTTGTTTTTCTTCACGATGACTATGTGCGAGTTCAAGCAGGTTGTGGGCAATGGCGGAAGCTTGTTGCCGACTTTGTTCGGCACTGCTGATAGTTGAAATCAACAAAGACTGGGTGTCTTTTGGTAATTGAATCAATTGTTCTTTGGCGGATGACAAAGCGGATGAAATATTCTGTAAAGGCGAATCAATATCAAACGCCATAGCTGATGCCAATTCACCCATAGCAGAAACTTTATCGCGCTCAGCTAATTTGGTTTCTGCTTTAACTTGTTTGGTGACATCATCAATTAATATCACCAAGCCAGTTTCATCTTTGTTGTGCAATGAATAAAACGTGATATCAAAACTGTATTGGCCCTGTTGGCTGTGTTTGAGCGTGGTGGTTTCTTTTGAATCAAAAACCGCTTTCACTTGGTCCGGGGTGAAGGTAATAGCTGGGTATACTTCCCACAAATTTTTTCCGAGAACAACATTTAATGGTCTGCCGGTAATTTCTTCAGCAAATCGATTCCATTGGGTAATTTCCAAATTTTTATTTAGACCAATCAACATCAGTGGCATGGAATCCACAATATTGGTGATATAGGCTTCGCGATTTTGTAATTGTTCGGTAGTTTCTTGTAAAACAGCAGTACGTTTAGCTACACGTTCTTCAAGTGTCGCTTTCATATCGCGTAGTTCACGATTGGATCTTGACAGTCGGCGTTGCGAGAAATATAAAAATAAAATGGTAATCGATAAAATAATAATCAACACACCGCTGGAAAAATTTGCAACATATTGCCAGCGCGTTGAGCCATCGGCATTTCGGAATACATCCAGCGCACCAGCCATCACAGGAATGCTGCATGTAAGAGCAAAAAGACTTGCGGTAGAATATGTAAACAGTGTTTTCATAGAATAGGCTTTCATGGAAGGAATGGAATCACCGATCAATAATGCTGCGATTCTAACGGATTGAAGATGTTAAATCGACTCATCTATTTGACCAAAAG
>CAZICR010000596.1:0-1856 GCA_964537795.1 uncultured Cellvibrionaceae bacterium
CAACGACTGCATGGATGCAGAAGGTAGAGCAACGCAGGAGCAGTTGCCGAGGGGAAGGGGCTAGGGTGGGGTGAAAGATAAGAAAGAAAAAACCGAATTACATCTAATCTAAAATATTTTTATAAACTTATTAATACAAGAAAACTTATGGCTAATTACTCTGCAGAAGATATTGAAGTACTCACCGGTTTGGATCCGGTAAAAAAACGTCCCGGTATGTATACCGAAACTACGCGACCCAACCATTTGGCACAGGAGATTATCGATAACTCTGTCGATGAAGCTTTGGCTGGGCATGCTAAAACTATTGATGTTATTTTGCATAAAGATCATTCCGTCACTGTTGTTGATGATGGTCGTGGTATGCCGGTGGATATTCACCCTGAACAAGGTAAGCCTGGTGTTGAAGTGATTTTATGTACGCTGCATGCGGGCGGAAAATTTTCCAACAAAAATTATCAATTTTCCGGTGGTTTGCACGGCGTAGGCGTATCCGTTGTGAATGCGCTGTCAGAAAAATTAATTGTGACGGTGAAGCGTGACGGAAATGTCTATCGCATGGGATTTGCTAATGGCGATAAAGCAACGGATTTGGAAATTATTGATAGTTGCCCAAAACGTCAAACCGGAACCAGTGTTCATTTTTTACCAAATCCAAAATATTTTGATTCGAATAAATTTTCTGTTCAACGCATGCGCCATGTGTTGCGCGCAAAAGCAGTTTTATGTCCCGGATTAACCGTTTCATTTTTGGATGAACAAACAGGCGAAAAAGATCTTTGGTATTACGAAGATGGTTTAAAAGATTATCTTGCCGGGGCCACTCAGGAATGGCTCACTTTACCGGAACAACCTTTTGTCGGTGATTTCAGTGGGCAAACTGAAGCCGTGAGTTGGGCATTGCAATGGTTGCCAGAAGGTGGCGAATTAATTCAGGAAAGTTATGTGAATTTAATTCCAACCGCGCAAGGCGGAACACATGTCAATGGATTGCGTACAGGTTTGTTGGATGCCTTGCGTGATTATTGCGAATTCAGAAATTTAATTCCGCGCGGAATTAAATTAGCACCGGAAGATTTATGGAGTGCTTGTTGTTTTGTGCTTTCTTACAAACATGCTGATCCGCAATTTTCCGGTCAAACCAAAGAGCGATTAACCTCGCGTGAAGCTGCAGCCTTTGTTTCTGGCATTACTAAAGATGCCTTTGCACTTTGGTTAAACCAACATACAGAAGATGGCGATAAGCTTGCTGAGTTTTGTATCAGCAATGCGCAAAAACGTGTACGAGCCAGCAAAAAAATTGAGCGTAAACGTGTCACTCAAGGTCCGGCATTGCCTGGCAAGTTGGCAGATTGTTCCAGTGGTGACCCTGCGCGCAGTGAATTATTTTTGGTGGAAGGTGATTCAGCGGGTGGATCGGCCAAACAAGCGCGCGATCGTGAGTTCCAGGCGATCATGCCCTTGCGTGGAAAAATTTTAAATACCTGGGAAGTGGATTCATCGGAAATTTTGGCGAGTCAGGAAGTCCATGATATTTCGGTGGCGATTGGTATGGATCCGGGCAGTGAAGATTTAAGTGAATTGCGCTATCACAAAATTTGCATCCTCGCGGATGCGGATTCTGATGGTTTGCATATAGCGACTTTGCTCTGTGCTTTGTTTGTAAAACATTTTCCAATATTGGTTCGAAATGGTCATGTTTACGTTGCCATGCCACCTTTGTATAGAATCGATTTGGGCAAAGATGTTTACTACGCGTTGGATGATGCTGAAAAGAATGGCGTATTGAATCGTATTGCTGCTGAAAATAAAAAGGGTAAACCCAACGTGCAACGTTTCAAGGGTTTGGGAGAAAT
>CAZICR010000597.1:0-1847 GCA_964537795.1 uncultured Cellvibrionaceae bacterium
AGACTATTGAGTAAAAGGCCGATTAATATTCATTAAACATGCGTTGTATTTCTTTTGGGTCAGTCGTTTTAGTTAATGCCAGGCGCAATAAAATGCGCGCTTTATGCGGATTTAAATTATCGGCAGTGACAATTCCGAGAGCGGCTTGTTTTTCACTTTCGCCAACACGACCTGAGCCTTTACGATCACTTTTAACAAACACGACACCTTTCTTTTGACCCTTCTTGATGGCCTCTTCATTGTTGTCTGTCAGCACAATGCCTTTTGCACCGGCGGCGACAAATGCATTGATCGCAGTCGCATCGGATTCCTGATAAACGTAAGTGACATCAACACGCGGTAAGTCGGTTAATTTGGAAACATCAAATTCACTTTTGGTTGTGTGGCGATAAGTGGGTTTGCGATAAAACACAATGCGATCCGAATCGGTGTAACCCAAAGGGCCCATGTCGCGCGCGACGAAAGTATCCATGCGATAGGTATTGCCTTTGGTGGTATCACGGGCTGCGTTAATTTCATCGTTCAGCATAATCATCACACCAAAACCGCGCGCATCCGGTGAAGCGGCTACACGCACTGCATTGAGTAAATTAAATGGACCATCACGACTGATGGCAGTGAAAGGTCGCATAGCGCCCACCACCACTACCGGCTTGTCTGATTTAATCGTGAGATTAAGAAAATAAGCAGTTTCTTCGAGAGTACCTGTGCCGTGTGTGACCACTGCGCCTGATGATTCCGGTTTGGCAAGCCAGGCATTAATGTCCTGTGCCAACTTCAACAAAATCTTGGCATTGATAGAGCCGGAACCTACGTTGGATTGTTCAACGTAAGTGATATTGGCAATAGTTTTTAATTCAGGTAAATCGTTGATTAATTCTTCTGGTGTTACCCGGCCATCGGAATATTCCATCAACTTTTGGCGATGTGCACCTTTGCTCTGGATGGTTCCACCGGTGGTAAACATTTTCACATTGGGCAGCTCGGCGGCAGTCACCAGAGCACTGGAAAAAATCGAAAGAAACAGCGTCACAGAGGTGACGTAAAGAAGCGTGCGAGACATGCACTGTCCTCCAAATAACGATAACACTATTGATATCGATGTTCGTGAAGACGCAGTTTTTTCTATGCCCCCCTACCAGATCCAACAAATAAAAAATAATCAAAAACCAAAATAAAATTTACAACTGCGCCTGTCGACGCCAACTGGCAATAATCTGATCGGCCTGCTCCAATGAAAAATCCTCTCGCCCCGGATGCGCGATAACACCGCCTTGTGAAATGGCGTTTTGCAATAATGTAATTGCGCGCTGCAAAGCTTGTTGATGTGCTTGATATTGGCTTGCAACAGGATCACTACCCGCTAATGCCGGCATGATTTTATTGCGATAAAGCGATTCGTTGTAAACCAAAAATGCCAGGTGCGCTTGATTGGCAGAATTGGATTTTAACTCCACCATTTTTTCGGCCACCGGTAATTCTTTTTGCATACTGGCAAAAGCGCTGCGCGCCATATCGGCCGCTGCTGTTGCTTGTCCTTGCTGACTAAGCGATTGCGCTTGATACATTTGCGCAATGTAATTACCGTTACTGCCATTCCACACTGACACAGCACCGAAGGTGAGAATACCCATAGGCAATGCAAAATAAACCAACTGCCGCAAGAATAATCCAACAACGCTGACTTGTTTGGCGTTTTGCCACCAGGAAAAAGAAGATGATTTTTTATCTGCAGATGCAAACGAAGTTTTATTTTCTAAAAGAGTTTCACTTTCTGACGAAGTTTTATTTTCTGACAAAGTTTTACTTTCTAAAAGTGCTGCAATGTCTGCTTGCGTAGAAATATT
>CAZICR010000598.1:0-1843 GCA_964537795.1 uncultured Cellvibrionaceae bacterium
ATTCCATTCCTGGCATTTGTCGGAATTCTTCGACTTGCTCTTGCAGGGTTGCTCCCTCTTTACCCGTATACTCCAAATTAATTCCATACATAGCCTGAACTTGCAGACCACCAACAATTGCATTTTGAATATTATTTTCATGAATAATATCTTCCGTGCGTGTTTTGATTTTCCAAGTTCCCTTTTTCACTGTTTGCAAATGTTTCTCTTCCAGTTCTTTTGTCATTAACAAATGAACTGTGCCGTTGCGTGCGTAAACTTGAGCACCCTCTGCGCTGGTGATGTTTGCAGCCCTTAGCACCACATCGCCGGATTGAGTGTCAAGCAATACACCCTTTCCTGCTTTGAGAATTGCTCTAACCGCATGACTGGTGAACTCCGAAGCTGTTCCTTTTGTTTTACCTTTTCGATCTTGCTTTTGAATAGATCTCTCTTCTTTAGATTCAAGGATGTGAATTCCGTTGGCGGCCAGTAATTCAATGCCACCTTCAGTACTCATAAGTTCAGACGCGTTAATTTCGATAGCGCCTTCAGCAATTAATTTAATCGTATCAGTTGCAGAAATTTTTGAACCGAACACATCAAGGCTGCTGTAGGTTCCTTGCCAATGGCCATCTTGAGTAGGACGTTGATATTGAGTGAACACTGGTAGTATTGAAATGTTCCCGCCCGCTTCCATGGTGATGGTGCCATTGGTAGCTGTTGCAGTTGAACCTTCGAATGTAATATCGTTTTTCGAATAGAGATTGATACTCTGACCATTGATACTCGCAATTTGTCCAAGGCGGGTGCCTTGACCGTATTTGTCAGTGTAGGAATGCACAAGCGTTTTATTATTGATTTGTCCCGCAATAATATTAGCCGTATTGGTCGCAAAAACTGAACCGCCAATATTTTGGAAAATACCGCCAATATCCAAATTCAAATTGCCCGCAGAAGAAACGTTGCCTTGATAATTGGTAAAACCATTGACGGTTGAAATCCAGGTATCAAGCCCAGCTCTTAAGCTTTGATGATCAAGCACAATTTCATATAAATTTGCGCTTTCTCCAAGAAATTCAATTCTATGATCGGTAACACTCCATTTTTGTAATGTGGTAGGCGTTAAATACAGAATCGGTGAAATCACGTCCTGGCCATTAATGTTGCGTTTTTCAGGCCAAATCATGTCACGGGTAATGACCAGATCAGCGGGTAACCGACTTCCGAAAAGATACTGTCGGTTTTCATTGGCAAAACTGAATGCGTTGTTGTATAGCGTATTGTTTTGATCTACTTCCGTTGCGTAGTCAACAGGATCAATGATGTGTCGGCCTAATTGATTGAAAATCTGCTGGCGAATGAATCGATTTTGAACATAAGTATCACCCAATAATTTTCCGGGCAAATAAACGGGAACAAAAATCGTGATATCACCCGCGATTGGAACCATGGTTGGATTTGATAAACCAAACTTGGCATCTTTAAGTTTTCCATGGAAAGTTTCGATAGATTGATGCTGTAAGTTAGTGGCTTCCGCAAATTCGGTTTTTTCATACAACCAGGAATTGTTATTTGAAATTTGAAATTGTGGATTAACCATTGCTTCTGCTACATAGCTATCAGAAACAATTTGTGCTGCTGCAGCAACACCAGGAACCAAAATTTGCAGAAGCATTACCGATGCCATAGCGACTGCGGTAATACGGTTTTTCAAACTCAGTTGAATCTTTTTGTTTTGCATTGGAGTTTTCATATTCATTCCTTACTTCAACCACTCTTGAAAGTCTTTTATGAGTTGCACTAGCGCATTTTTCATTTCAACGATTTTTTGTTTCACGAGATCTACTACGCTAATTAAATT
>CAZICR010000599.1:0-1842 GCA_964537795.1 uncultured Cellvibrionaceae bacterium
TGGGTGACCAAAACCAAAGGTGCAAAATCATTTTACTTGTTAGGTTCAGATTACATCTGGCCACGCACTTCCAACAAAATCGCACGTAAACACATTGAAAAATTGGGCTTGAGCGTTGTGGGTGAAGAATATTATCCACTGGGCCACACACAATTTAACTCTGTGATCAACAAAATCAAATTGAAAAAACCAGATGTGATTTACGCAATTGTCGTGGGCGGTTCCAACGTGGCCTTCTACAAACAATTGAAAGCCGCTGGTATCGATATGACCAAAGAAAAACCATTGGTCTTAACTATCTCCGTAACTGAAGACGAAATTCTCGGTATTGGTGGTGAAAACATGGTGGGCGCTTACGCATCCATGAAATATTTCCAAAGTTTGCCTAACGAAAACAACAAAAAATTTGTTGCTGATTTCAAAGCAAAATACGGTAAAGACATAGTGATTGGTGACGTAACACAAGCCGCTTATCTCGGCCCATGGTTGTGGAAAGCTGCTGTCGAAAAAGCGGGTTCATTTGATATAGATAAAGTACGCGCGGCATCACCTGGAATTGAATTGACCACTGCGCCTGAAGGTTACGTGAAGATACATCCTAACCATCACCTCTGGTCAAAAACCCGTATAGGTCACGCACGTGCCGATGGTCAATACGATGTAGTGTTTGAAACCAAAGAGTTGATCGAACCGGATCCATTCCCTAAAGGTTATCAGTAATCGACATTGCCACCGGTTGAAAAACGGGTGGCAATTTTTGTTATACGGTTTGATTGGTTTTGTAGGGCGGGTCAAGACCCGCGTAATGAGATTTTCGCAAGAACACGCGGGTCTCGACCCGCCCTACACACCGAAATACAAATGAAATTTTTAAAAGCAGTCGAAGAAGTTTTTTAGAAATCACATTGAGGACACGATTATGTTCGCAGAATACAGCTCCTCGGAATTACTATCGATCTTTGCAATGCAAGGCGTTGCAGGATTGATTTTATTTTCGGTGTTTGTGTTGATGGCTCTTGGTCTCGCCATTATTTTTGGGCAAATGGGTGTCATCAATATGGCGCACGGTGAATTTATGATTCTCGGTGCTTACGTTACTTATTTAACATCAGAAATTTTTTCACAATATCTACCGGGGCTTTTCAGCCTCTACTTTATTCTCGCGATGATTCTCGCCTTCATTGCCGCAGGTGCTTTAGGCGCACTGGTGGAATGGGGAATGATTCGTCATCTGTATCACCGCCCTCTCGACACATTACTTGCTACCTGGGGATTAAGTTTAATTCTGCAACAAACTTATCGCAGCGTATTTGGTGCTCGTGAGGTTGGTGTAACTTTACCGGATTGGTTGATGGGTTCTTATCAATTAACCGAGACAATTGAATTGCCGATCAACGGTTTGTTTGTCATGAGTTTAGCAATAGGCATTTCAGTTGCAGTTGCAATTCTGATGTACAAATCCACATGGGGAATTCAGGTGCGCGCAGTTGTGCAAAATCGTGCTATGGCAGGCGCTGTCGGAATTAATACCACCAAAGTAGATCGCGTTACCTTTGCATTGGGCTGTGGTATCGCTGGCGTGGCTGGCAGTGCATTTACCATGATAGGTTCAACCGGACCTACATCCGGACAACTTTATATTGTCGATACATTTTTAGTGGTGGTGTTTGGTGGTGCTTCGAGTTTGTTTGGCACTATCGCTTCTGCATTTGGTATTTCACAAGCGCAATCGACTATGGAATTTTTTATGAGTGGCTCCATGGCAAAAGTACTCACCCTGTTATTTGTGGTGTGTATCTTAATGTTGCGCCCACAAGGTTTGTTCACTTTGAAAGTTCGTCG
>CAZICR010000600.1:0-1841 GCA_964537795.1 uncultured Cellvibrionaceae bacterium
TGCCCGCATTGCATTAAGCGGCAAGGATGATTTGTGGGAAGTTGCCTTAATCGGCAAAAACCTGACAGATGAATCGATTGTAACTTATGCAAACGGATTACCCGTCGCCAGCACATTAACCAGCAACACCAGCTCGGGGTATTACGCTTTCTATGAAAAGCCTGTGACGGTTGCGCTGCAGGGGACGTTGAAGTTTTAATCTAAACCTTTTCAGTTAACAATAAAAAAGCGAATCAGTTTTGATTCGCTTTTTTTAACTTTCATGCATTATGTATCCATTATTTTTTTACGTTTCTCAATATATTCAACCTCACTGATCAGATTTTCCTTTCGTAAAACTTCCAGTCGTCTCAATTGCTCATCAAATGGTACCTTTGTTCTATTTTCACCCTTTTTCGCAAGTAGATTAATTGCTTTGAATATCAGCAAAAATATCACAATTCCTAAAATAATCACCAAAGAAAGATCAACCCATTTGCCCCATACTCATAAAATTCTCCTTTGTTCTGAAAAATTAGCGTTAAGAAAGATGAATTAAAAATGTTGAGCAGACTTCTGGAGTTTTTTACGAATTAAAAAAATTATTTTAACTGTTTATCCAAGGTATCTTTTTCCTCTGCTAAAGATCCGCTTTTCTGTTCTTGAGTGCTTCTATATTCTTGATCAAGTCTATCCCATATAGCTTTGTTCTTTTCAAGTGCAATATTGTGGCAATAAATAATAACCACAACCATGATCACTGCCGCCAAAACAAATGCCCAAATTTTTTTCTTAGGTTCATAGTCAACAAATTCGTCACCTTGTTTATCCAAATTGTAAATTTTCATGATCAAATCTATATTCAATTTTATTTGGTAGGTAAAAAATATTAACAAAAAAAGTATTGTTTGCGAAAAAATCAAAATATGTAGAGACACTTCACGAGGTAATGGCTCATAAATCATGAAGAAGACTGGAAGCATACAAAACGATATCGTGGCTATACGCGTAAAAGTGCCGTTGGAAGAATAGTATTTCTTCAATAACTTAATTCTTTCATTTTTTTCCATATTCATTTCCAAGTAGAGTTGTTCACTTAAATACATTACCCAAAAAAAGAGCGAACCATTTGATTCGCTCTTTTGATGGCTTCATTCTATCCAATAACTCACATGCTCCAAAATTTCTTCACCTCATCTGGTACTTCATTATCGAAATCGCCCAAGCCTAATTTGTCACGTTCGGCTTGATAGTAATCGTATAGTTCTTTTGCTCGTTTATCGATCTGGGCTTCTTCATCTGCTGAAAAAAGAGTATCCGTATTTTGCGCTTTCTTAAACGATTCAGTCTGCACTTTAATTTTTAATTGAGCGTTATCTGTGTCTCCACGCATAGCAAGCAATTTGTTATACGCAAAAGACTCCATCATTTTTGCTTTGATTTCTTCTACTGGCGTACCGTAATCTGTAGACTTTACGTAAGGCATGTTGTAAATGCTCATGATGCTAATTGCGTGCAGGTTACCATAGGCGATAGCTTTCTGAGCCAAGGGTTTAATTAAATCTTCTCTATTACCATTGTCAATAAGCCTATCAATCATGGTGGTCATCGCAATTGTATCGCCTTTGTCAATCAGGGCTGCTAATTGTTCATCTGTATAATTCAAATAGGTGTCTCTATCAGATGATTTATAACCCGCTTTACTTAACCAATCAGAGATCACAGCACGTTCTGTTGCGGTAAGCTGTTTTAATTTCGTCTCTACAGCAGATTTTTGTTCAGAACTTACCGACGGCGATTGTTTTTCAACAATCGTTTGATTAGGTAATTTTAAAGCAGACATTGTTGGGCGTGTACTTTCT
>CAZICR010000601.1:0-1832 GCA_964537795.1 uncultured Cellvibrionaceae bacterium
TGGGATTTAACAAAAGGAGGGAATCCAAAAACGACACAAGCATCCAAAGACTTTGCCAAATGGAGCAAGGAATATTGGAAAAAACGGGCTGAGGAAGCTAAAAATGAACATTGACCATTATGAAAATGCAATAAGATCGATAAATGGAATTCATATTCAAGGATCTCACACTGATGAAGAAATACTAAATGCGGAAACAGCTCTGTCAATCAAGTTCCCTAATGAATTTATTTTTTATTTGAAGAAATTTGGATGCATTTCATTTGATGGAATTGAATATTATGGGTTAACAGGAGATGTTGATTTTGAGAGCTCAGGAATTCCAAATTTTGTTTGGTTTACTTTAAAGAAGCGAAGGCAATTGGGATTTCCTAATGAGTATTTAATATTTAAAAACGACAATGGTGAAATTTATTATTGCTTATCGAATAATGAGAATGAAATTTATATTTGGGACAACATACAAAGGGTCATTTTACAACCTCCGATAAGAATGAGTTTTCTGGAGTTTATGTTAAGCGACTTAATGGGTGAATGAAGTGGTCTAATTAGACCGGACACCGAGTTAAGCGGATAATACCGTAAAACGAGAAAGGTGTTCTATGAAAAAACAAACACGAAAACGCTATACGCCAGAATATAAAGTGGAAGCCATAGCACTGGTGAATGACCAAGGTTTTAGTATTGGTGAAGCCGCGGCACACATGGATATCAATCACAATATGTTACGTCGATGGCTCAAAGAGCATGAGGCACAACCCTTCAGTGATTACCAGGGCAAGGCAGGCATGACAACGGAACAAAAACGTATTCGTGAACTTGAAAAACAGGTTCGCGAATTACAATTGGACAATGAGCTTTTAAAAAAAGCCAGTGCCTACTTTGCGAAACACCAGCGGTAAGATGCGCATTTATAAAACAGCAATCGACGAAGCACCCGATAAAACGTTGGTGCCGGGTGCTCAAAATAAGTCGCAGCTATTATTACGAATGGCTTGCTCAGGAAAAAACTGAAACACAAAAAATGCCTGAGGAAATACGGGCTTGTGAATTGTTTGCAGCGTCCAACTGCAGTATGGGAAGCCGGCAATTATCGTGGCAGTTACGCAAAGAAGGATTTGACGTTGGGCGATATAAGGCTCGGCGACTGATGAAAAGATTAAAGTTGGTAGTGAAATACAAGAAGCGTTTTCGAATCACCACTAACAGTAATCATAAATTGCCGGTGGCTGAAAATATATTGAACCGGCAATTTAATCCGAAGGGTATTAATCAGGTGTGGGCAGCGGACATTACCTACATCTGGACTGCAGAAGGCTGGCTATATCTTGCAGTAGTGATTGATTTGTTTTCCCGTCGTGTTGTGGGTTGGTGTATGGATAAACGGCAAAGCAAATCACTGGTGATACGAGCACTATTGATGGCAATAAATATTCGCAGGCCTGATTCAGGATTGATTCATCATTCTGATCGCGGTTCGCAATATGCGAGCTTGAAGTATCAGGCGATATTAAAACAACATGGGATCGTATGCTCGATGAGTCGCAAAGGAAATTGTTGGGATAACGCGGTTGTTGAGCGATTTTTTAGTAGTGTTAAACGCGAGTGGATTCGGGATAATTTGTATAAAACGAGGTTGGAAGCAATGCAGGACGTACGGGCTTATATTGTGGCTTGGTATAACTCTCGTCGATTGCATTCAACCCTGGATTACAAAAGCCCGATTGAATTTGAAAAATGTGCTTAACTTTTTGTCCGGTTTTTGTTGACCACTACATGATACCTCATAGTGAAGTAAGGAAACGTTAACAGAAAAATTCCGATTTATAAAA
>CAZICR010000602.1:0-1821 GCA_964537795.1 uncultured Cellvibrionaceae bacterium
ATGGTCCCACCAGCCCCACCAACAATAATCCGGATGGTTGGCCTTACACCGGTGTATTTAATTGCAGCGGTTGGCCATCAGTTGTGGTGCGTTGTGGCAGTTCGGCTGATGGCAAATTGCCGATTGGCTTACAAATTGTAGCTGCACCATGGCGAGAAGATATTTGCATTGCCGTCGCTAGTTTTATTGAAAGTCAAAGTGGTGGTTGGAAAAAACCACCGATTTAATTTTGATTTTTCACTCCGCCGGATACGCGCAGGTTTTTTGATCTGCGCGTTGGCGCTTAATTTGGGTTGAAAAATTTTTAAAAAAGGAATTTCGAAAAAAATCTCGAAAAATAATCTCCGGAGAAAAACCATCATGAAATTGTATTCCACATTGTTGACACTTTCCTGTGCGATGATTTTAACTCTGCAAAATGTACAAGCAGAAACCCTCGATCTGGAAACAGCGACCATTCTTGATTTACAAAAAGCTTACGATGCTGGTCTCCCCTCTGAAAAAGTCGTTGCAGTTTATTTGCAAAGAATTGCCGCCTACGATCAAAAAGGCCCAAAACTTAATACGGTGATTACGCTGAATCAAAATGCGCTGGCAACAGCCAAAGCGCTGGATACTGAACGTAAAACCAAAGGCCCTCGCTCGTTGTTGCACGGCGTGCCGATTTTAGTAAAAGATAATTTTGATACCGCTGATATGCCGACTACCGGTGGCTCAAAAGCCTTGAAAGGTTCGGTGCCCATGTACGATGCGTTCACCATAAAAAAATTGCGTGACGCCGGTGCAATTATTATTGCCAAAACCAATCTGGATGAATTCGCGCGCGGTGGTACAGGCACCAGTTCGCTCGGCGGACAAACATTAAATCCGTATAATTTGAAAAAAATTCCTGGCGGTTCCAGTGCCGGTTCGGGTGCAGGTGTTGCCGCGTTATTTGGTCAAGTGGGTTTGGGTACAGAAACCGGTTCGTCAATTCGCCAACCATCATCAAAAAATAATTTGGTGGGATTTTCGCCTTCGCAAGGTTTAGTGAGTCGTCAAGGTATTATTCCGATTTCAATTACTTATGATCGCGCTGGCCCTATGGCTCGCAGTGTGACTGATGCTGCAATTGTGATGAGTGTGATGGCGGGAACTGATGCTGCCGATTTATTCACGCTCGCCAGTTTGGGTAAAGTTCCTGATGATCATTACTTGGGCGCGTTAAAAAAAGATGGCCTCAAAGGTGCGCGCATTGGTGTGTTACGCGATTTATTTGGAAAAGAAAAAGCAGACAAACCGGCAGTCGAGTTAATTGAAGCCGCTCTCGCCAAATTAAAAGAGCAGGGTGCCACCATTATTGATCCACTCGATCCCGGTGTGGATTTGTGGGCAACACTGCGCGACACCAGCGCGGGCAATGGCGAATACAAACAATCTATTAATGCCTATTTTGCTGCACGAGGTTCAGCGACTCCGGTGAAAAATCTTTCTGAATTAATTGCATCCGGCGGTTATCTCGGTCGCTTGAAAAAAATGTATGAAGAATCCAACAGTATTGGCGAAATGACTTACAACGCTGACTACATTGGTCGTTACAAAGGCAAGCAAGTGATTCGCGAACGCATGATGGCCTTGATGCAAGAGTGGCAACTGGACGCATTGGTTTATCCCTTTGAAACCAAACCCGCACGAACCATCGAAGAAGCCGCGCCTAATGCAGGTGAAACTGTGGTTGATAATGAACGTAATAATCGCACCGCAGGTGGCGGTAATCGTTTGAGCACAGTGTCAGGTTTGCCCACCATAGTTGTACCCGTCGGATTCAATACCGATGGCGTC
>CAZICR010000603.1:0-1815 GCA_964537795.1 uncultured Cellvibrionaceae bacterium
CGCAAATTAAATCCCAAGGCAAAACCCCACATGGGCGCGTACAAATGTGCCCAGTGACCTGGATCTTTATCACCGGTTAGTACCAGCTTTGATAAATAACGCAAGCAGACCCAAGGTACAAATGCTGCTGATGGCAATACGCGCCAGGTGATGTTGTCGAATTTAATATCGGTGAAGCCTTCTTCCTGTAAAGCCACTCGCAGTTGATCGATATCGCCGAATTGGCCGAGCGCCCAATTTTCGCAAGTTTTTTTATAACAAAGTTTTGACCAGACATTCATTTTTTCCGGTTGTTTTAACAGTGCATCGCAGATCACCAGTTTTGCTCCGGGTTTTAACAGTCTGTGAGCTTCTTTTATTAAGCTGCGTTTGTCGGCTTCATCTGAATGACAAGCGCTTTCGATGGCGTAGACTCCATCAAAAGTGGCATCGGCGTAATGAGTGTCGTGATAATCCGCTTGTTCAAAAATTAAATCCTTATCTTCTGCCAAATCATACTCGATGGCTTCAGCTTCTTTGATTTGATTGGCGCAGAGTGTGATGGCGGTGACTTGTGCAACAGAGGGAGTGCTCAAGCAATATCGGGCGGTTGCGCCTACACCGCAGCCCATATCCAATAGATGATTTTCTGTTCCGCTTAAGTCCAGCGCTTGATACACCCGATGATTGGTGCGCTGCAGCATGGCCTCAAGGTCGAATGGATTCATTCCCCATTCGTAACAACCAAAGTGCATATTCAGTTGTGCACTCCAATCTCTATAACCATCGGTGGCGGTGGTGTAGTAATTGATAATGCGTTGTTGACGGTTGGGCTCGTCGTCGAGGTTCAGATTTTCATGGTGGCCAAGCAGAGTTGAAATACGCATGGGACGCTCCTGATTTATTGATCTTGGTGTCAGCCTAAGTCGTTCTGCCACGGTGATCTTCCAGATTGATAGTTTAGAAACAGTTTTATTTTCTTATGATTAAAAACAATGAGTTAGATAACTCCGAAATGATCATTTGGTAACTTATTTAGGTTTTTCGGAACCACTTAATGACATTAACAAGTCGAACGGTTTTCAGTAAAAGTGCTTTTCATGAGTTCACCGGGTCACTATAATCCCTCAAAATTTTACTTTGAGAATCTAATGAACTTTCCAGATTTGAAGCATGGCAGTTTTTATGTCGAGACGCTTGGGATGTTAGCGCATCCACAGGAGGATCGCGCACGCTCCTGATTGCCTGCTAGTGAATTCTGGTTGGCAATTTGCCTTCCAGTTTCAGTTTAGGTCTATTGAGTAAACAAAAACCCGGAAGGCGTAAATGCTTTTCGGGTTTTTTTTGTCCGTAATTTCATCGTTTGGGATGAATGGATTTATTGGTATTCAAGAGGAATTACTTAATGTGTTTAGAAGAGGCTTAGATTAATTTTTTATAAATGACTAGCGTAATTTGACCGGTAGGGAAATTTTGAGTTGTTGTCAGACTTTCTCCAATAGCCCTTACAAAAAATATTGCAAAATTTGGCGATAGGAATTTGTTCATCTGTTTGAAAATAGATCAATATAACCAAAATGAATTTATGGTAAATGTCGCGAAAAAATAGCGCTTGCGATTATAGAAATCAGACGATATTGTTTAAAAACATTTTCGATCACCAGTGAATCTGGAGTTAGAGCAACAAGATTATGAGCAGACTAATCAAACATTATTTTGAGCATCGTTTTTTTCCGTCCAATCAATCCTGGATCGGAGAGATGCAATCCAGTAACAACACTCTGTGTTCGTTGCAGGATAGTCAGTATGAAATGAGTTAACCCGCTTTCTGTACGG
>CAZICR010000604.1:0-1812 GCA_964537795.1 uncultured Cellvibrionaceae bacterium
TAGAGGTCGGTGAGAATCCAGTTGTGATTTTAATTGATCGATTTTATTGAACATTTCTCAAACTCACATAATTCTATTTGAATAGAATCAGAAACTTCACTTATCTTAATTCTGATAATGGGAGGACTATGTATGCAGTGCCAATTAAACGGGGTCTTTTTAAGCAACACATTTCCAGATTGATCCAAAATCTTTCTTATTGAAACGTAGCCAGAAGCCATGCACGCTCCACGCTCTTGAGGACCAAATACAGATATTTCAGCAGTGATTGTTCTACTCTCTAATTTACAGTTAAGGGTGTGCTCGCCTTCCGATAATTTTACAAATCCAGGCTCAGTCATTACGTCATATTTGGGATCGCTTGTTTCTGTAACCCTCATAATTTCAAATTTTTTATCAGCTTCATCACATTTAACAGCAATCCCCTCAATAGACCAATCGGCTAATATATTGCCACCGAATAAACATAGAGTAAGCAAAAGCCATTTCATAAAGTTGGTTCTCGCACTATTTCTTAACCGGTTTTAATTCCGTTTGGCCACCCATGTAAGGACGTAATACATCTGGAATAGTGATGCTGCCGTCTTCGTGTTGGTAATTTTCCATTACCGCTAACAAGGTTCGACCAACGGCTAAACCTGAACCGTTGAGTGTATGTAGCAATTCAGGTTTCCCGGTTTCTTTATTACGATAACGAGCCATCATGCGGCGAGCTTGGAAATCGCGGAAATTACTGCATGATGATATTTCACGGTATTTATTTTGCGAAGGCACCCAGACTTCGATGTCGTAAGTTTTGGCGGCAGAGAAGCCTATATCGCCACCACATAAAATGACTGTGCGATGTGGCAATCCCAAATCTTGCAGAATTTTTTCGGCATGACCAACCAACGCCTCCAAAGCTTCTTCAGACTCTTCTGGACGAACAAACTGCACCAGTTCTACTTTTTCGAATTGGTGTTGACGAATTAAACCGCGAGTATCGCGACCATAGCTGCCCGCTTCTGAGCGGAAACAAGGAGAATGACATACCAATTTGATAGGCAATTCTGCATCTTCTACAATTTCATTGCGATAGATATTGGTAACAGGCACTTCTGCCGTAGGAATTAAATAGAAATTACGTTCGTCCGTTAATTTAAACAAATCTTCTTCGAACTTGGGTAATTGACCGGTACCAAATAGTGAATCACCATTCACTAAAAAAGGCACATTCACTTCTTCGTAACCATGATGTTGTGTATGAGTTTCCAACATAAATTGCGCAAGTGCACGATGTAACCGGGCAACACCACCGCGCAATACGGCAAAACGAGAACTGGTAATTTTACTACCTGTATCAAAATCCAATCCATTTAACGCCGCACCTAAATCGACGTGATCTTTGATCTCAAAATGAAAACTGCGCGGCATAGCCCAACGACGAACTTCGACGTTATCTTCATCGCTTTTGCCTTCAGGCACTTCATCAGCCGGAATATTGGGTAATGCACTGACAAACAAATCCCATTCTTTTTGTACTTGAGTCAATTCAATTTCTGCAGCAGTCAATTCCTGTTTAATATTTTCAACAGCCTGCATTAAAGGTGTTGCATCTTGACCGGATTGTTTGGCCTTACCAATATCTTTCGATTTGGCATTGCGCTCTTGTTGCAAATTTTCGGTTTTGATTTGAATGGCTTTGCGCGTTTCTTCAAGTGATTTTAACTTTTCAACATCCAATACAAAACCACGCTTTGCCAAACCCTTGGCAACCAATTCGGGAGTCGTGCGAAGTAATTTTGAATCGAGCATAAAATAGAGCCTTTTAAA
>CAZICR010000605.1:0-1772 GCA_964537795.1 uncultured Cellvibrionaceae bacterium
ATAAAGTTTCAGCTACCAACAAACGCTCATCCGCAATTTGTACCAACACATAATCCACTTCTGCGTTTGCAGAGACGGCTTGGTTAGCAGGCAAAGTCCAGGGCGTTGTAGTCCAAATTACTAGCGAAATTTTTCCGCTGCCATTTAGATCCACAATTTTTTTCGCAATCGCATCTTGATCAACAAACGCAAATTTCACGTCAATCGAAAAAGACGTTTTATCCTGATATTCCACTTCGGCTTCCGCCAATGCAGAACCACCAACCACACTCCAATAAACCGGTTTGAAGCCGCGATGCAAATGGCCATTTTCAGTAATTTTTCCGAGCGAGCGAATAATGTCGGCTTCGAATTTGTAATCCATGGTGAGGTAAGGATTATCCCAATCTCCCAACACGCCTAAACGAATAAAATCTGCTTTTTGGCCTTCTACTTGTTTGGCAGCATATTCACGACATTTTTGGCGAAAGGTTTTCACATCAACTTTATCGCCCGCTTTACCGATTTTTTTCTCAACGTTATGCTCAATTGGCAAACCATGACAGTCCCAACCCGGCACATAGGGCGCATCAAAACCACTCATGGTTTTACTTTTGACGATTATATCTTTCAGAATTTTATTAACGGCATGACCAATATGAATATCACCGTTTGCATAGGGGGGGCCGTCATGCAGAATAAATTGCTCACGACCTTTACGAGCGGTGCGAATTTGTTCGTAGACTTTATTCGCCTGCCAAACTTTCAGCATCTCCGGTTCACGTTGTGCGAGGTTCGCTTTCATCGCGAAATCGGTAACGGGTAGATTGAGTGTAGATTTGTAGTCGGTCATAGTGTTTTGTTAATCAGATTAAATGTAAAAAATGAAATATCGTTGAACATTTTCACCCCACCCTAACCCTCCCCTTGGCAAGGGGAGGGGACAGATTTCACTCCGAATCAATGAAGAAGGGAGTCAAGTTCCCCCTTGCCAAGGGGGAGGTTAGGAGGGGGTGACGCTCTTAAAAAACTCTTTCGCCTCGTCAATATCCTTTTTCAATTGCGCCTGCAATTCATCCAATGATGCAAATTTCTTTTCACTGCGCAATTTTTTATGAAAAATCACTTCAATCATCTTTCCATAAATTTTTTGCGAAAAATCAAACAAGTGAACTTCCAGCAATAATTTTTTGTCGCCATTCACGGTTGGCCGTACTCCTATATTGGCAACACCTTGAATGCTTTTTCCTTCAATTTTTGCTGTGACAGCAAACACGCCTTGCAATGGAGACTTATAACGGCGCAAATGTACATTGGCAGTTGGTACACCTAATTGACGACCTAATTGTTGCCCATAAACAATTCGACCACTGATGCTATAAAGTTTACCTAATAATGTTTCAGCTGCCGCAAAATTGCCTGCTTCCAAACATTGGCGAACACGTGTGCTACTCACTCGTTCACCATCAATTTCCAAGGTCACTGTATCAGTCACAGAAAATCCTTTTTGATCGCCTACTTGTTTCAACAATGAAAAATCGCCGCGGCGATCACAACCAAAACGAAAATCGTCGCCAATCACCAAATGTTTAACATCGACTCCTTGAATTAACACTTGTTCAATAAAATCCATCGCAGACAAACTGCGTAGATATTCGTTGAATGACAAACATAAAACCCGATCCACACCAGCTGCTAGCAGCGCTTGAATTTTTTCGCGCAAGCGCATTAAACGCGCAGGGGCTTTATCGCCCAGAAAAAATTCTTGTGGCTGAGGTTCAAAAATAATCACT
>CAZICR010000606.1:0-1767 GCA_964537795.1 uncultured Cellvibrionaceae bacterium
AGCGCTAGATTTCGATGAAGATGAAATCATTCCTGTGATTTGCGAACTGGATTGCACAATCATGATTTGAGAGCTTGAGGACGAGCGGGAAGATAAAACAGCAATTAACGAACTGATCGAGTAGCTACTTGATACAGAACTTGATATTTGAATGGATGATTCAATACTGGAAATACTTGAAACTGAACTCACAGGCAAACTCCGGCTTATTTGGCTGGATGAGCTTGATGAATTGTCATCAGTTGATTGTGCGCCGCAGGCGGTCAGAAACAAGAATAACAAAGAGGAGAACAGCCAGAATTTTACCGGTGCTATTACAGACATAATATTTCGACCTAAAAATTAGTGCGATCATTTTGCGCATAAGCGACTTTTTTAACTTGAATTGAAGTCACAAAATCAGGGGAACTAGCTATCATTTCTTAACAATTGATGTGATCTGATAAACAAAGCGATTAGTTATGTATTTGCCACCCGCCGGCGACCCAGGTTGAGGTCACTTGAAAATCGTCGGTGAAGTGAACCAGATCCGCTCTGTAACCCGGTTGAATTTTGCCAAGTTGGTGATCGAGTTTAAGGCAGCGGGCAGGGTAGAGTGAAGCCATGCGCAGGCTTTCGGCCAGATCCACACCAACCCATTCTGTATTGAGTTTAACTGCATCGATTAATCCAATTGCACTGCCCGCTAATTTCCCTTCCTGATTAATTAAACAAGCGGTTGAATCAGTTTGTGATTCGTTAATTTTTTCATCGTAAAGGTGAAAAGATTTATCTGCGCTGCCAACTGTTGCCATAGCATCACTGACTAGAAATATTTTCTCGGGTTTCGCTGCATAAGCTACGCGTGCTGACGCAGAATGAACGTGATGCCCATCAACAATAATACTGCACCAAGTCTGTTGATTTTCCAGCGCAGCACCGACAACACCTGGTTCTCTTGCTGAGCTATTACGCATGGCATTGTAGAGGTGAGTAAAACCACAAAGGCCTTCTTCAATTGCAATTTGAATTTGCTCATAAGTCGCGTCGGTGTGACCAGCAAAAACCAAAATGCCTTTTTGTGAAAGTTGTTGAATCAGTCCAGATTGAATAGTTTCGGGCGCCAGCGTCAGTAAAATTTTTAAATCCGCGTTTGTTGCGATTTCAGCTAACCAATCCATATCAGATGAATTGATTTCACGAATGAATTTTTCAGCATGAGCCCCTCGTTTTTGCATCGCAAAAAATGGGCCTTCAATATGAATACCCAAGACACCATCTAAACCCGATGCCATAGCAGTTAGTACTGCTTGTACACCGCTTTTGTGTGTCTCGCTGGATTCACTAATTAGTGTAGGTAACAGTGAAGTAGTGCCTTTACGTCGATGCGCATCCAGTATGGTTTCTATTGCAGATAAGCTGGGATTTTGTGTAAAAAATTCGCCACCACCACCATTGACTTGCAGATCAATAAACCCCGGTGCAAGTAGGCCACCACTTAAATGAATTTGTTTTATGTCACCTGGTAACTGGCTATCGGTAATCAGGTTATCAATTTTATCTTTGTAGACAATCAAACTGTGATTGTCTACAAATTGATCATGAGTAAAAATCTTTGCGCCTGTGAGTGCAATTTTTTCGGTAGATATTTTTTGCACCTATCAGGCTCGCAAACCACGTTCACGCAAAGTCGTGAGTGCATGAATAACGCCTCGCAATTCCGCAAGGCCCTTCATACGACCTGTGTAGGAATAACCGGGATTCATGCCGGTTTTACCCAAATCATCA
>CAZICR010000607.1:0-1765 GCA_964537795.1 uncultured Cellvibrionaceae bacterium
AATTAACAAAATGGGTCACCTTGGCATTAGCTTCTGCAAAAGGCTTATAACAAGCAACGATTGTAAAAAATTCTTCAATTGTGATTTTCTGAGTACTTATTACGCGGCCTTAACGTCCGCTCTTGGCCGATAACTGAAGTAATGCCCTGACCATCTGGCGAAAATTTAATGGAGTAGTCGCATAAAAATATTTGAGAAGGAGTTGGATTTTATCGGCAAGAATCAGATTATTTCTGTGGTATCCATAAAGTTTGGTAGTTCATCTTCCGACGATAACTAAATCACTGGAGTTGCTGTGGCTCATTTTGTGAATCCAGAGAATAGAAGAGGCTTGGCTTTCAGGAGTCATGTCTATCATTGCGACCTCCAGAATCAGGATAATATTTCCATTTAAAATGGTTTAATCCAATTTCAGAACAGTCTAAGGATGTCCTTGAGTGATTGAATACTCTGGTTATGTGATACCTGGTTTCTGCATAGATGGCGCGCGTGAAATCCGTATCGAATTGGGCCTTCATAATCTGCAATAAATGTGTCACCAATAAACAGAACGCTTTCTTTTGGGTGACCGGTTCGATTCAGTATGGCGTCATAGATCCCATCATCGGGTTTAAGGTATCCGACTTCATAACTCAGAATACGAGTAAAAGAAAAGTCATGAAGCAATCTATCGATAATGGCCCCGTAAGGCTTCGCCAGATTTGAGCATATTGCTAAGTCAACCTTTGCTTCAATCAATTGTTCAATCGTTGGAATGACATCTTCAAATAACGACAGGCTGTCGAGCTCTTCACGTATCTCCTTCTGAAACGTTTGAAGCATTTCATCAGGCGCAGCTATGCCCATCGAACGAAAAATTGTTTCTGGATCTTCATTCATTGTCATAAGAATTCGGGCATCAGTGTCCAGCGGCTTTCGTCCCTGCACATGTGCCCATTTGAGAATTTTTCGGAAAGGGTGGTGAGTGGTACCGAATTTAATCAGGGTGCCGTAAAGATCAAAAACAATCAGTTTGGGTGTGAGAGGCACGCTGCTACCTTTCTTGAATGAATCCACATAATTCCCTTTTTTTTAGTACTTATCAATACGATTCAGCTCGTATTTTTCTTACCCAATTAAGCTAGATGGTCAATGCCATCAGCAGCCTGGCTACGCTTTCGCGGTTTCGGTGGTAAGTTTTGAGCAGTAGGTCGGTCAATTTGATGCAGTCCACGCATTTGCGGATACCATGATGTTTGAACACCTCTGCTGGAAATGTTCTACCAGTAGTTCCAGTTAGGCGCTACCAACGTGCTGGAGTGATTAGTTTCTTGGCATCCAAAGGCTGGTATTGGAATTTAAATTATCCAAAACACGATGCAGATAAGGAAAGGTGTCGCTAGATTTACTTGAGAGCGTACCAAAGTCCTCGAGATCTTCATATAGATAATGTCGGTGAACGCTGATATCTGTAACGAACAAAAAGAATAATAATGACTTTTCGTCATTTTTATAAAGTTCATATTTTACAACATGCTTCAAAATATTGTAGGAGAGAGATAAGTCATTACCAAAAACAATTGAATTATAAGTATTGAGAATTTCAACCCTTAATTCATTTGATAAGGTGCGCTCTTGCTCTATAAAATTATTATATATAAAAGAGCTGAGATCGTTGCATATATATATCATGGGTTTGAAAACAGAAAGTCTGCACAACAAATAATGAGTTAGCCCTTGACAATATCTAAAAAAAATCAAGTTGCGTTCTATGAAAAACTCCCTT
>CAZICR010000608.1:0-1760 GCA_964537795.1 uncultured Cellvibrionaceae bacterium
GGTGTTTTGGTACAGAGCCAGGAAGATGATAGAGATACCGAGTATCTTCTGGCGCTCGCAGAAAATGCGTCGTTTATTCGCGCTGTTGTTGGTTGGGTTGATATGATGTCGCCCGGTGCAGTGCAGCGTATTACAGATCTGAAAAAATACAGTAAATTCAAAGGATTGCGGCCAATGCTTCAGTCCTTACCTGAGGATGATTGGGTGTTGAAACCGGAGCTCGACAGGGTGTTTGATGCAATGAAACACCAGCACCTCAGTTTTGATGCTTTAGTGAAACCCCGACATCTGGTGCATATCTGTGAGTTAGCAAGACGGCATCCGGATTTACCCATAGTGATCGATCACGCCGCCAAACCTCCAATAGCAGAAAAATTGCCTGATGACTGGTGTGAAAAAATGAGAATTCTGGCGGAATTTTCCAATGTTCACTGTAAAATCTCCGGCTTGGTGACTGAGGCGAGATCCCAACAGTCTCGCGGGGTTTTGTCGGGATATATTCAGTTTTTACTATCAATTTTTGGTTCGCGCAGGCTGATGTGGGGTAGTGATTGGCCCGTTATCAAATTGGCAGAAGATAATCTCGCTATGGATTATTCGCAGTGGTTGGATTTTGCGATGCGTGCCTTGGAAAATACTTCTGTTGATGATATTGAACATATTTTCACTAACAACGCAGCCGCGTTTTATCCTATTTCATAATTAGTTTTCATTATTGATACCAAGAAGGCTCAGGCAATGGCAAGACAATCAAAAGATTTTCAGGAAGATGCGGATGAACTTGAGCCCAAGTACAGGGCGCCCGCATTGGAAAAAGGATTGGATATTCTCGAGCTTTTGGCTCGCCACGCGGATCCAATGACCAGCTCGCAGATGGCGACTATGTTGGGGCGATCAGTGAGTGAGCTTTTTCGAATGATTCTGGCGCTTGAGTATCGGGGTTATATTTCGCAAGTGGCTGATGGTTACGCCCTTACAAATAAACTTTTTACATTGGGTATCGCACAAGGCAGCGTTAAAAATCTGCTGGAAGTCGCTCTTCCTCTTATGAAAGAACTGAGCATTGAATTAGGACAATCCTGTCATTTGGTAGTGCCGTCCGGAGACCAGATGGTTGTTGTAGCTCGTCAGGAAAGTCCTATGGATTTGGGGTTTTCCGTCAGGGTAGGTTATAGACGCCGCCTGATTGATACCAATTCAGGTGCTTTGTATTTTGGATTGGTGGCTCCAGAAATCAAGGAAGGTTGGTATGCACAACTCTCGGCTACTGCAAATAAAGAGGACCTTGAACGTTTTCAGACGCGGGTAGAGACAGGTATAAAGCTGGGTTACATAAAAAAGCCCAGCGATTTTGTCGATGGGGTAATGGACTTTTGTATTCCAATCGTCACCTTGCAAGGGCCGGTTGCCGTCTTGATCGTTCCTTTCATCCATATCAAAGCGCAAATACTTTCCGAAGAAAAAATCCTTGATAGTTTGCGTCGAACAACAGAAAAAATTGCTCACGATTTGCTGGATTGAATTATTCAATAATTTTCTATTCGATGTCAGGTAAAAGTCGGGTATTTTTCGTACCCGACTTTGTTTCTTTCGTCTAATACTCTTGGTTCACAACACTGGGGTATCTCTATGATTCTTAAGCAACTGCGTATTAGCCGACACATTTCTCAAGAGCAACTCGCGCAGATGTCTGGTTTGAATGTCAGGTTTACTACTGTTATTTACTTCTACCTTCCGTTAAAATAATTTTATTGGCAATT
>CAZICR010000609.1:0-1758 GCA_964537795.1 uncultured Cellvibrionaceae bacterium
AATTTCTTGTAGATAATATTTCCAAACATCCGCCGACAGATTTTGTGACAGAGTTTATGCCGGTTTTTTCTGATCGTTTGGTAGAAGCTTTTCGTAAAGCGGGAGTTGATAATTTTCAAACTTATAAGGCAATACTTAGAAACCCTGCAACTGGAGAATCATGGAGTGCATATCAGGTAGTTAATGTTTTGGGGAATGTTGCATGTGCGGATTTGGAGAAATCAACCTATTCTGTTTTATTACCTCCAGCTTTAACCTTTTCAGATCTTGTTATTGATGTTGAAAAAGCTAATGGTGCTTTATTTTTTTGCTTGCTTGAGAGTCATGAGAAAATAATTGTGCATTATGATGTGCTCGAATCTCATATGTATGATGAAGAAGGTGATCCACTGTTTGAAGGTGTTGACTTTGATCCAATAGATTCGACAGATGATGAATAATGTTTAGTGACTAAAAATATTGGGGGAGTTGTAGATATGCAATCCGCAAATATTAAACCTGCTGTAGTGTCACCCAACTGCCGTGATTAATTTGATTTTGCGGGTTTGTTTTACTTACCCGCAGGTCTTGAAATTAATCCTGCTTGTTCTCTCTCTAATCCAACTATAAACTCGCCATGTTTCCTCCTAACCTTGCGAGAAATAATGTATCGACAATTTTTCAAAGCGCCGCATCACCTTGTTGAATCGATTAGTGGTTTTTGCCATAGTCGATGGGGTGTGCCGGATTTTGAAAAGGTCACGCAAGAATTAACAACATGGTTTGCAACCCCATTGGGGCAGGCATTGTTGGTTGAAGAGAAAGAAGCCTTGACTGACGCCTTGCAAAATCAGTTTGGTTATTTTTTGTTACATATGGGGGTGACCGATTGTCTATCCATGACAGAAACTTCGCGTATATCCCATAGATTTTCTTTGCATCCACAGGCTTTTGAAAAATATTCTCCTGCTGCTTTGGCAGATTTTAATCAATTGCCCCTGCCCAAAGAATCTATCGATGTGGTTTTATTACACCATGTGCTGGAGTTCAGCCAGCAGCCGCATCAGGTTTTACGTGAAGCCAGCCGGGTGTTGATACCTCGCGGGCATTTAATAGTTGTAGTGTTTAATCCCTGGAGTATATGGGGATGGTTCGGGCGTCTGGCGCGTTTATTTTCAAGTAAGGTCTTATGGCGACATCAATACTTGGGTTTAACCCGCATGTTGGATTGGCTACGACTTTTGGAAATAGAGCCTGTGTCAGTTTATCGCGGTTATTTTCGTCCACCGATTCATCAGCCTTCGTTGATTGAACATTTAGGGTGGATGGAGCGTTGGGGCAAAAAATTACGATTTCCCCGTGGTGGTTTCTACATGTTGGTAGCGCGTAAGGACCAGATTCCGTTGACCCTGATCCGCCCTCGTTGGCAAAAAGAAAAACCTATCAAATCCATGGTGGTTACTCGAATAATACCTGAGTCTAATCCGCCCATTCACAAAGGAAGAGGTCACTTTCTCTTTGTAAATCGAACTCATCGAGAATAATTTGGAGACTTGGCCGGCGTGAAAAAAGTTGAAATGTTTACCGATGGTGCTTGCAAGGGTAATCCTGGTCCCGGTGGTTGGGGGGTGGTCTTACGTTACGGTAAAGTAGAAAAAACTATTTGTGGCGGGGAGGTGAATACCACCAATAATCGTATGGAGTTATTGGCAGCTATTTCGGGATTACAGGCACTTAAGGAACCCTGCCATGTGATTATTACGACTGACTCGCAATATG
>CAZICR010000610.1:0-1754 GCA_964537795.1 uncultured Cellvibrionaceae bacterium
CCATCAAACTGATTCTGTAACCTGTGGGCATCAAATCCAGATTGTCGCGAATATGAACAGAGGGAATCAGAAAACCCATATCTTGCGATAACTTCTTGCGAACACCTTTGATACGCCCCAAGAGTTCACCACCCTGATTTTTATCAACCATAGGAATCAGGCGATACCCGACTTCCAAGCCAATCACATCCACTGGCTGGACATCATCCCAACTCAATTCACTGGCAGGCTCAGGGTTGGCAGAAGGTAAAGCGGGTGGAGTACGGGGAGGCGCAATAGTGGTTGAACCCGCAGGCGGGCTGTAGTCGCCCAAACCACTGCCTGCGGGGATATATTGGCTTTGTTCAACCACTTCCGGTTGTTGTTGTTTCCAGAAAATGTAGTAAGCAAGCGCAGCACAAATCAAACCTAAACTCAGGAATGCAAAATGTGGCATGCCAGGAACCATACCAATAATTAACATTATGGCAGCAGAGATAGCCAACGCCTTGGGTGAGGTAAACATCTGGCTTACCATCTGCGCGCCCATGTCTTGGGAGGTATTAACACGCGTAACCAAAATCGCGGAAGCGACCGATAACAGGAGCGAGGGAATCTGTGCAACCAAACCATCGCCGATGGTCAAAAGGGTGTACTTTTCCATGGCATCGGCAAATTCCAGATTGTGCTGAATCATGCCGATACCCAAACCACCAAAAATATTGATGAACATAATCATGATGCCCGCAATCGCATCACCGCGAACAAACTTGCTGGCACCATCCATAGATCCATAAAAATCCGCTTCAGCGGCAACTTCTTTACGACGAAGCCTGGCTGTGTCTTGATCAATCAAACCGGCATTCAAATCCGCATCAATCGCCATTTGTTTTCCGGGCATGGCATCCAACGTAAAGCGTGCGCTGACTTCCGAAATACGACCAGCACCCTTGGTCACTACGACAAAGTTGATGATCATCAAAATCACAAAGACCACCACACCCACTGCATAATTACCACCAATCACCACATGACCGAACGCCTCGACAACCTTACCGGCAGCATCGCCACCTTCATGCCCTTCAAGCAAAATCACACGGGTGGAGGCTACGTTCAAACCCAAACGCAACAAAGTAGCGATCAATAAAATAGTGGGGAATGCAGCAAAATCCAGTGGCCTTAAGGCATAAACGCTGACCAGTAGCACCACTAACGACAGGGCAATATTGAAGGTAAAGAAAACATCCAGAAGAAAGGCAGGAATCGGCAATATGATCATTGCCAGTAACATCAATAGCAGCAAAGGGATTCCCAAATTGCCGCGCCCTGCCCCGGAAATGGAAGCAAAAGCAGATTTGCCTTGAATGTTATTGAGCTGTGAGAAAGTCGGTAAGGCCATATGTCGATTTCTTGACGGTTATTGGACGTTATACCCCTCACCGCAAGAAGCGTACCGACTGATATTGAACCTCGTAAATTTAGAGTTGACGAATAAATAGTACAATTGACTTTATTAAAAACCGGTTCAAAATATTGGCTCCGAAATACTCGGTTAAATAACAATAATTTTTGAGGTTAATACACTATGAAATGCTTATTTATTTTCAAACCTTTCTCGTTTTTATTCATTGGACTATTGTTTGCACAAACCTCGGTTGCTCAGACGAGCCAAGTAAATCCAAATTACATCTACATGTACAAAGGTGAAGCAATTAGCCGAGGCATTAGTTTGGGCGATCCTGACAATTGGTCAGTTTCCGTTTCAGGACGTGAAG
>CAZICR010000611.1:0-1750 GCA_964537795.1 uncultured Cellvibrionaceae bacterium
CCTATATAAATTTGCCGCCAATACTGGTGTTCACTACAGGCCAAAAACCTGCACTCGACCTTAAAAAAGAAACCAATAAGGCATTTGACCTCATAGGTCTAAAATTGATTTTCTGCTTCTTGTGCGATCCACATTTAGTCAACACCAGTTATCGTGAAATGTCTGAGATTGCAGGTATTGCATTAGGTGCAGTGGGAAATGTTTTAAGTGGTCTTGTAAACGCAGGCTATTTGATTGATCAAGGTAAAGCGGAAAACCGCCAGCTCATTAATCGCCGTAAGTTATTGGATCGCTGGGTTGAAGCCTACCCCGAAAAGTTAAAACCCAAATTACGTCTGGGTGAGTTTATTCATGATGATCCGAATTGGTGGAAAAATATTGATCTAAAAAATTTAGACGCACACTGGAGCGGCGAGATTGGCGCTTCAAAATATACCGCTTATCTAAAACCACAAATTGCGACTGTTTATTTACCTGAGGCTTCAGCTAAAAAATTTCTGTCTATTGCGAGATTGAAAAAGGCTACTGGCGATAACTCAAATGTTATTTATGTCTATCACACATTTTGGACGGAAAAACTTCAAAATAAATTGAACACAATAAAACAAGATACTGTTCACCCGATTCTTATATACGCCGATTTAGTCGCCTCGGCTGACAGCCGCAATTTGGAAACTGCAAAGGTCATATATGACAAAACCATTTCTGAATATTTCAGGGAAGATTGATAGCGCAATTGTTGAACTCTGTGCAACCGTTGCGGATTGTGCAGTGCAATTGCAAATTCCCTATCTAGTAGTAGGTGCGTCAGCACGAGACATGGTATTACATCACGGTTTTGGTGCACCCGTACAAAGAGCAACTTCTGATATAGATTTTGCGTTGCAAGTTCCCTCGTGGGATTCATTCACAACATTAAAAAGAAAATTAATCGAGAACAATTTTTCAGAAACCAATATGGCCCATAGATTAATTGCACCCAATAAGTGGCCAATTGATATTGTTCCTTTTGGTGGTGTAGCCGATGAAAATACCAACATTCAATGGCCACCTTCAGGTGACTTTGTAATGAACGTTCTCGGTTTTCAGGAAGCATTGGATAACGCAAATATTGTTCGCCTCAGCAATCAACCCATTCTTGATATACCTGTTGCTTCACCCGTAGGCATGATCATTCTGAAATTTATTGCTTGGCTGGATCGCGATGCCCAAATGCGAAATAAAGATGCCAAAGATATCGCTTACCTCCTCACGACTTATGAAAAAATTCCTGCTATATCCGATTATCTTTATCAAGAACAAACACTCATAGAACGTTACGAATGGGACATAACTCTGGCCGCAGCTCACCAACTCGGAATCGATGCAAAGAAAATTGCTTTGCCACAAACTCATCGCGTGATTGCTGAGTTTTTGAATAATCAAAATAGCAAATTGTCTATGAGCAGAATGCTAAATGAAATGGATGTACATAATGACAAGACTCACGCTCGGAATTTGAGCATGACAAATGCTTTCACGATGGGATTCTTGAGCTAATGCTCGTTTGACGATATAGCAATATCAATTCGCACTGCCAGCTTCGCTTGCACCTTCACTGGAAGAACTATCCACCTGCTGGGATTTTTTTACATCGGCATCCTGAGCGGCACTTTTGTCTTCCTCCGACTTCACACAATCCACAACAGCACCCGCCTCATTGGAACAATCCTCACTGGTTGCAGGCTGTCGAACCCGATCATTTTTGATA
>CAZICR010000612.1:0-1739 GCA_964537795.1 uncultured Cellvibrionaceae bacterium
TGCTTGGGAATTTTTAACATCAAAAAATTGGTTAAACATTCCTGCGGAAAAACTCTGGGTGACAGTCTATGCCTCAGATGATGAAGCTCATGACATTTGGCACAAAGAAGTCGGTGTGCCTGCTGATCGAATCATTCGTATTGGGGATAACAAAGGCGCACCTTACGCTTCCGATAATTTCTGGGCCATGGGTGATACAGGTCCTTGTGGTCCTTGTACTGAAATTTTTTATGATCATGGTGCGGATATTTGGGGTGGCCCACCGGGTTCGCCGGATGAAGATGGTGATCGTTATATTGAAATCTGGAACAACGTGTTCATGCAATTTAATCGTACGGCTGATGGTGTTTTGCATCCATTGCCTGCGCCGTCGGTAGATACGGGAATGGGGCTCGAGCGCATTTCGGCGGTCATGCAGCATGTTCATTCCAATTATGAAATTGATTTATTCCAACATTTATTAAAAGCCGCGGCAGATGCAGTAAATCATCATGACATGGAAAATAAATCCTTGCGTGTTATCGCCGACCATATTCGTTCTTGTTCATTTTTGATTAGCGATGGTGTGACTCCCTCCAATGAGGGGCGTGGTTATGTGTTGCGCCGCATTATTCGCCGTGCAATTCGTCACGGAAATCAATTGGGTCAAAAGCAACCTTTCTTTCATAAAATTGTAAAAGCACTTGCGGATGTCATGGGTGATGCTTATCCGGAATTAATTAAAAACCAATCGCAAATCGAACGTATTTTATTGCAGGAAGAAGAGCAATTTGAAAAAACCCTGGATAAAGGAATCGCTGTTCTCGAAGACGCTTTAGGTAAAATTTCTGGTAAAGAAATTCCTGGAAAAGTGGTCTTTACCTTATATGATACTTACGGATTTCCTTTGGATTTAACCAACGATATTGCGCGCGAACGCGGTATGACAATCGATGTGGATGGATATGAAGCGGCAATGGCTGAACAACGTGCACGTGCACGTGCCTCGGGTAAATTTAAAGTGGATTACACCGCAGTGGGATTGGATTTGCCTGCAACGGAATTTTTGGGATACACAGATCTTCATCATCAAGGAAAAGTGGTTGCGTTAATTAAAGACAGCAAAAAAGTGGATCGACTGGAAGCGGGCGATCAAGGTGCGTTGGTATTGGATAAAACTCCTTTTTACGCAGAATCTGGAGGGCAGGCCGGCGATTGCGGTTATTTGGAATTGGGGAGCAATCGTGTTGAAGTGGGTGATTGCCAGAAGCAGGGTGCCAGTCATCTGCACATAGTAAAAGTGCTTGAAGGTGCAGTTTCTGTGGGGGATTTGCTCACTGCCCGTGTCGATGCCAATGTGCGTCAGGCAACAGCATTAAATCACTCGGCAACACATCTAATGCACGCTGCGCTTCGTAAAGTTTTGGGCGAGCATGTTACTCAAAAAGGTTCATTGGTTGATTCAGAACGTTTGCGTTTTGACTTCTCACATTTTGAAGCTGTGACAGCAAATGAATTGAAAGCGATTGAGAATTTGGTTAATCAACAAATTCAAGCTAACTCTGCGGTGCAAACAGATTTGTGTGATATGAATGAAGCTAAATCCAAAGGTGCTATGGCGTTGTTCGGCGAAAAATATGGCGATAATGTTCGTGTGCTGACTATGGGTGATGGATTCTCGGTTGAGTTGTGTGGTGGCACTCACGTAAAGCGTACGGGCGATATTGGTTTGTTTCGAATTATTTCCGAATCAGGTGTTG
>CAZICR010000613.1:0-1727 GCA_964537795.1 uncultured Cellvibrionaceae bacterium
GGTTGTACAAATCAATGCACTTGAACCGCAAATGAAACAACTCAGTGATGAAGCACTCAAAGCGAAAACACAAGAATTTCGCGACAGATATAACAAGGGTGAAACTCTGGATCAACTACTGCCCGAGGCTTTTGCCACCGTGAGAGAAGCGGGGCGCCGTGTATTGGGAATGCGCCATTTTGATGTGCAATTAATTGGTGGTATGGCCTTACATGAAGGCAAAATTGCCGAAATGCGTACCGGTGAAGGAAAGACCTTGGTATCCACTTTACCCAGTTATTTGCATGCTATTTCAGGAAAAGGTGTGCACATAGTGACAGTCAACGATTATTTGGCGAGTCGTGATGCTAACTGGATGAGGCCTCTTTATGAATTTTTGGGAATGGTTGTTGGTGTCATTCAATCAATGCAGCCGCAATCCGTAAAACGTGAAGCCTACGCAGCCGATGTTACATATGGCACAAACAACGAATACGGTTTTGATTATCTGCGCGACAATATGTCGTTAAGCAAACAAGATAAGGTTCAACGTCCTTTAAATTTTGCTGTTGTCGATGAAGTGGATTCGATTTTGATTGACGAGGCGCGCACACCATTAATTATTTCCGGTGCTACGGAAAATAGTGCGGAGATGTATAAGCGCATCAACCAGATAATTCAAAAACTGAAAAAGCAGGATGATAACGGTGAGGACGGTGAGCGTCGCGTTATTAATAAACCGGGTGATTTTCGTGTTGACGAAAAATCACGTCAGGTTGAATTAACGGAAGAAGGTCATCAGGTAATAGAAGACTTATTGATTCAAGCAAAATTGCTCCAGCCAGATCAAAGTTTGTATTCGGCGAATAATTTAACGCTAATGCATCACGTCAATTCTGCATTGCGTGCGCACAATCTTTTTCATCGTGATGTTGAATATATTATTCAAGAAGGTCAGGTAATCTTAATTGATGAACATACTGGTCGCACCATGCAAGGGCGACGTTTATCAGAAGGCTTGCATCAGGCAATTGAAGCAAAAGAAGGCGTTGCGATTCAAAGTGAAAGTCAAACCTTGGCATCAACAACATTTCAAAATTATTTCCGTTTGTATCCAACCCTTTCGGGTATGACAGGTACTGCCGATACGGAAGCATTTGAATTCCGTGAAATTTATGGATTGGATGTGGTAGTTATTCCAACCAATAAGCCTGTTATGCGTCAGGATTTAAATGACAAAGTATTTTTATCGCTTGAAGATAAGTACGAAGCCATTGTGACTGATGTAAAAGCTTTGCAAGAGAAACGGGTGCCCATTCTTGTGGGTACTGCTTCGATTGAAACCTCTGAAGAAATGTCGCGCCGCTTAAATAAAGCGGGCATCAAGCATCAGGTTCTTAATGCAAAATTCCACGCACAGGAAGCCGAAATTATTGCGCAAGCGGGTCGTCCTGATGCCGTCACCATTGCGACAAACATGGCGGGTCGTGGAACCGATATTGTGTTGGGTGGTAGATGGGAATCTGAAGTTGCAAAACTGGAAAATCCAACACCCGAACAGATTGAAAAAATTAAATTGGAATGGAAAGCCCGTCATGATCAAGTATTGGCGGCAGGTGGTTTGCATATTATTGGTACCGAGCGTCATGAATCTCGACGTATTGATAATCAGTTGCGTGGTCGTTCAGGTCGTCAGGGTGACCCGGGTGTAACACGATTTTATTTATCACTTGAAGATAATTTAATGC
>CAZICR010000614.1:0-1727 GCA_964537795.1 uncultured Cellvibrionaceae bacterium
CTGTGCAAGTTTGGCATTTGAATTTACCAGCTGTGTTAAGGCAGCCACTTTATCTGTCATATTATTTGCAGTTTTATATTGCTGTTCACAACTCTGAATAATTGAATCTTCATTCAGCAACATTAAATAACCCAAAGCAGTATTTTTCAAACTGCGTTTGGCAATTGCATTGGCTGTGGCTGCGTAAGTTTGTTGATGATCATAAGTTTTGTAGACTACCAAAAAATCACTGCGTAATTCGCGTGCAATCGCTTTGCGTACTGCCATGCGACTGTAATGAATCGCTTCAACATCCACCACTTCAGATAATTCACCCAGATAAGCTTCTGATGGCAAAGTTAACATGTAGGCCACCATGGCCTGATCAAGACTGGAGTTTTGTAACAGACTGCGATAAGCATCAACAATGGCGCCATCGATTTTCACATCAGGAATGGTTTTGTGTTTCCTATAACTTTCCATTGCGCTAACAATTAAATCCAAACCTATTTGCTGACTTGCTTCCCAACGATTAAATCCATCGCTATCGCGACTCATTAACTGGATTAAATCAGATCGACTATGATTGAAATGTAATTTTACCGGTGCAGAAAAACCGCGTAATAAACTAGGCACGGGCTTTTCTTGCACGCGCTCAAACACAAAAGTGTGTTCTGCCTGGGTCAACTCCAAAACCATATGAGTGTTATCTTCAGTTTCAAAATCCGGTTGGGTATTTTTTAAATATAAAGGTAAATCACCGGCTGCCCCTAACAAGCCGATAGCAACGGGAATATGAAAGGGTAACTTGTGTTGGCATTCAGGTGTGGGCGGACAAGTTTGTTTTATGGTTAAACTGTATTCTTGCGAATCTTCATCGTAATGATCAGAAACATGTAAATGTGGTGTGCCAGCTTGTGAATACCAACGCTTGAATTGTGTGAGATCACGACCGGATGCATCCGCCAGAGCCGCTACGAAATCTTCTGTAGTCACTGCTTGACCATCGTGACGATCGAAATATAAATCTGTCCCTTTACGATAATTTTCTTTGCCCAATAAATTCGCCAACATGCGAATGACTTCAGCACCTTTTTCGTAAATGGTCATAGTATAAAAGTTGGAAATTTCGATATAAGACTCAGGTCGAATCGGATGTGCCATAGGGCCGGCGTCTTCTGCAAATTGCAAAGTACGCAACAAAGTTACGTCTTCCACGCGTTTGATTGTTCGGGAACCCATATCAGCAGAAAATTCTGAATCGCGATAAACCGTAAAACCTTCTTTTAAACTCAATTGAAACCAATCGCGACAAGTGACGCGATTGCCACTCCAATTATGGAAATATTCGTGTGCAACAACGCCTTCTACTCGCTGGAACCCAGCATCTGTAGTAGTCTCCGGTTTAGCCAGAACGCAGGAAGTGTTAAATATATTCAATCCTTTATTTTCCATGGCGCCCATATTGAAATCATCAACTGCCACTATCATAAAAATATTCAAATCATATTCACGTCCATAAACCTCTTCATCCCAACGCATGGAGTTTTTCAGCGATGTCATGGCGTGATCGCATTTATCCAAATCCTTGGATTCAACAAAAATTTTCAATGCTACTTCACGCCCTGAACAGGTTACAAATTTATCTTCAATGTGCGCCAAGTCCCCTGCCACCAAAGCAAATAAATAAGCAGGTTTTTTAAACGGATCATGCCAGGTCGCGAAATGACGATTATTTTCCAGTTCAC
>CAZICR010000615.1:0-1726 GCA_964537795.1 uncultured Cellvibrionaceae bacterium
ATTGCAATATAGAACACAAAGCCAATGCCGATATTTTGCATTACATTTTGAAAATTGTTTCCAAGAATCCACTTAAAAAATACAAGCAGTAAAAGACTCATCATAAGATAGAGAACGCCCAGGCGAAAAATCCCCGAATTCCCATCTGACATCCCTATCAATCTTGTACCCAAAAAACTAGCAGGCTTCGAACTGGGCGCAAAAAAATTCGTCACTGCAATTGCAGTTGGGTTAACAGAAGGATTAGCTGCTGTTCCCCTCGTCATCATCTGCTCCATATTCATTGCGTAAGCGTAAATAAAAAATTTCTGCGGTTTTAATCTTAACCACCAAAACCCAAAAGCCAGCCAGAATAAACTTGACGCAAGAATCAATTGCAGAAAACTCCACTGAGCCAACAGATTTAATATTTGACCCATCACCGCAAAAGTAAAAAATATCGCACCTTGAAACAAGGGGAAACGATATGCTGTAAAAAAAAACCCTATGATGTAGGCACTTGATAACAACCAAACTTGTAATCCAAAATGGCTTAAATTCCGAAACCCGATGGATTCATTAATGGATTTCAGTTCAGCGCACACACCTTCAGTACAGATTTGTTTTGCAGGCTCAGTGGTCACTAACCCAAAGATAATGACAGCCAATGGAAATGCCATGCTTAATATAACCGCTACCACCAAATAGAATTTTCTAAAATCAGTTACATAGCGTAATGATTTACTACTGATTACCGTCAGCGCTTGACTCGGCAATAAAATCACCATAAAGAAAATATAGATAAATATCGTCATTAAAAGCACAGGAGCGAAATCTTTAGCCTCCCCCTGTAACAACCAAGCGACAATAAACATCAATGCAAAACTAACCGCCACCATAATCAATATCACCTTCATAATACCAAATGGCACAATCACACTTTTGATTAAGGGCCAATAAGCTCTAATACTGGTTGCACTCATGTATTCATCTCCAGAAAAATATCTTCCAGACCTAAATACTCAATCTGAATTTCCGGTACTTGTTGGAGTAAACGGGATTCCAAATCAGCATTCCAATTTTTGAGAGTGAGCTGAATATGCAAATCGTCTTCTTTCTTTTTAATTATTTCTGGTAACTGTGATACCAATTCATTGGTGTAAGCAGCACGCGGAAGAGTGATGCGTACTATGGATTCTTTCAGGCTATCCAGATCACCTTGATAATCCATCACACCATCGCGCAACATCCACACCTGATTCGCAACTCGCTCCACATCGCTGACGATATGGGTTGAAAAAATCACTGCACGATTTTCATCTGAAGCAATTTCAATAATCTGTTGCAAAAATTGTCGGCGCGCAATGGGATCAAGGCTGGCGACAGGCTCATCCAACACCAATAATTGTGGTTCATGTGCCATAGCAAGCAATATGGATAATTTTTGTCGCTGGCCAACTGACATTTTATTTACGCGTGTATCCATTGGAATCATCCATTCAAGAATTAATTTCTCTACCAATGTTTGATTCCAGGTTGGACGAAAACTGCGAAATAATTCGACTTGTTCTTTGCCTGTCATGGTCAGAAGTAACTCATCCTGCTGCGGAACAAATCCAATTTTTTGTTTTTGCTCATCGCGAATATGGGTTGCATCAACACCCCAAAGCGTGACTTTTCCATCTGACGGAAAAGCAAAACCCAATAAGGTTTCCAACAAAGTGGTTTTGCCTGCGCCATTTTTTCC
>CAZICR010000616.1:0-1723 GCA_964537795.1 uncultured Cellvibrionaceae bacterium
CTCGCTGGAATTAAAATATGCACAATAGGCTGCTGATTATTTCTATTCACAACACGCTTGCGAAGAGTTGCAACATGTGGAGCAGCAATTATCGTTTCGCGCTCATCCTTTGGATAACGGCCTGAAATAAATTGATGCAACTCATTAAGGTTTTCAAAATCCGGGGCAGCATCTGAAAAGATTTGATAACTAAGTTTCAGGCTACCCTTCGGTTCAGGAAGAGTATCAACTTGATAAGCCCATAGTTCCTGTATAGGTGTCTCTTGGACGCTATTCTGAAATCGCAGTTGCCCCCCCTCCAACTGATTAAGTTCGTAAACACTGCGTATCTCACCCTGAGAACGCTTAATTATCGTTTTAAAGTTTTCGCTAACAGATTTTCGGTACTGAAGATTACCAAAGGCTGCACCGCGAATATCAATACGATTAAATTTTTCGTTGGGGAGAGATGCATCAAAATTTATTCCACCTTCTACATAGGTGTTCCAATCAGGCAACTGAAAATAATCATCGCGACCAGGTAACCGCGAACGATTATAAACGCCCGGCCATGTAGTTTCTGCAATGCCATCGGTGGCTTTCCACATCCACTGTTTTATATCGCGAGTATCGGTAAATTCAATTTTTCGAAAACGATTATTTCCTGGCTTTAAGCGTGGGGGGGGATTTAGGTCCCATCCATACCGATAAAGCCATGCAATATTTTTATCAACTGATTCAGCCTCAGCACTTTGAAGATTTTCGTTACGTGCCAACGCCCCTGCACCCTCTTCACTGACCATACGATCATAAATGCGCAGTTCTGCAATATCACTACCCCGTAAAAAGTTGTATCGACTTTGCACCTGATGCGGCGCAAGTACACGCCCTGCAAGTCCAAATTGATCCAAGCCTGAATCAAAGCTAGCTCTTGTCAATTGTGTCGCAAAAGTTCGATTTGCTACTTTTTCTCCATCGATATAAAGCGTAAGGCCTCGAGATTCATCCCACGCAATTGTGATATGAAGCCATTTATCAGACGCAGGAATTTTTGGTATTGAATAAGAAAGCCTTGTACGCGCCAGATTGGAATCGGTAACAAAAGTATCGAATCCGCTACCGTTCCAGTCCAGTCGCAACCACGCCATATCCCAACTTGAGTGGTCGCTATAACCCACTCGAAAAATCACGAATGGAGTGGAACTAAGAGGATTGCGCGGTCTCCAGAAGAAAGAAAGAGTGCCGCGTTGCGCATAAATATTGCCAGGGGCATTCCAACTCAGTACCCCTTCATCAGCCCATTTAATTGCCCATCCTGGATTACCCTTTGCATCAATTATTCCTGTTTGGGTACGCTCAATTTTATCAGCGAAATTGGGATCAGCATCTCCAGCTGCAAAATCAGCTGTAAAACTCTCACGAGCAGACACATAAAACAGCAGATTTGGTTGAACGATATTTGCGTGGGACGTATTAACTGACAAGAAACAGAAAGAGTAAAAAAACAAAATATAAAAGGTAAACCTTCTGCCACAAAAAAAAGAATTTTTCGGAATACATAGATCTAAAGCATGAAACGTCTGTTCTGTTGAGAACCTGCCCCAAAAAATGCCTAATTTGTTTTTTAACATGATCCAACCTTTTCAGGTTCAAAAATTTTACGGTGAAGGTAAGTAATTCTGAGGCGATTCTCATTAAGAATTGTCATTCTGTATTTTTTCTGCACGCAAAAACGCAAAACCAT
>CAZICR010000617.1:0-1719 GCA_964537795.1 uncultured Cellvibrionaceae bacterium
AATCCCAAGGAACTATAAAAAAATCCACTTTAGAAAAAACCACTTTACAGGTTGTCCCAATCTAATCAGTACAATGGTAAATGTTCCAGGATAATAAAAGATAAAGTAATCAGGAAAGAAAAATTAACGACGCAAGTTTTTAAATTGGGAAATGTTCTGGTCTACTGAGGCCACAAGATTCAAACCAAACCTTAAAAATAATGCTTACAAATAAAAATCGAAGTAAGAGGTTAATATGAAAAAAATAAATATCTTTGTGTTTTTCGCCTTTATATCATTAACCACAGCCTGTGGCAGCGGAGGTGGCTCTAAAGGCAGTGAATCGGTTTCCAGTCGAGTCAGTTCATCAACAGCAATATCCAGTACATCAAGTTCTTCTTCTGTATCTTCCAGTTCGCAGTCAATCAGTATTTCCAGTTCGACCCAGGCCGTTAGTTACCCCAGCTACAATACCAGCCCGCTTGCTGCAGACATGACAGGTATGGAAAGTGATGCAGTTCAATTGGCTGCCAAAATGACATTGGGATGGAATATAGGTAATACCTTGGAAGCCACGGGAGGGAAAAGTGAAACTTATTGGGGCAATCCAAAAATTACTGAAGATTATGTCAAGTTTGTAAAACAATCCGGTTTTAATGCCATCCGCTTACCTGTGTCCTGGAATCAATATGCGGATCAAACCACCGCTCAAATTGAAATTGACTGGCTGAATCGTGTTAAAGAAGTCGTTAAATATTGTGTTGATAATGATATTTACGTAATTGTAAATATCCACTGGGACAGCGGCTGGCTGGAAGAGAATGTCAATGCGGACAAACAATCTGCTGTTAACGCAAAACAAAAAGCTTTCTGGGAGCAAATTGCAACACACTTGCGTGACTTCGATGAACACTTGATATTTGCCAGTGCCAACGAACCCACAGTCAGTGCATATAACGGCACAACAGGCGAGACTGAGCAAATACAAAATATGGCTGTATTAACTTCCTATCATCAAACATTTATTGATACTGTACGCGCGACCGGAGGCAAAAATGCTTATCGTGTATTAGTTGTGCAAGGTCCTAATACAGATTTTGAATTGACCAACAAATTAATGAACACACTTCCCACCGATGTTGCTGCCAATCGTTTAATGGTTGAAGTCCATTATTACACGCCATGGAATTTTACCGGCATGGCAAAAGATGAAGGCTGGGGTAATCAATTTTTTTACTGGGGAAAAGATTTTCACTCAACAACAGATACTGCACACAACCCAACATGGGGTGAAGAAGAAACAGTTGATCGTCTTTTTGGTTTGATGAAAGCCAAATTTGTGAGTAAAGGCATTCCTGTTGTTCTGGGTGAATATTCCGCCATGCGCCGCAACAACTTGACGGGTGATGACTTAACTCTGCACCTTGCATCCCGCGCCTATTATTTTAAATACGTCACGCAACAAGCCATTGCAAATGGATTGATTCCTTTTTAGTAAGTTAATAAAAATAAAAGGCAAAAATTTGGAATGTAAGTAGTTACATATCAACCATCAACTAAAGGCAAAATGATAGAAAGTAGTAACTACCAGAAAAGGTTCCAAAGTTCAAGGAAATATGAAAAAAATATTCAATGTGTGTGGTTCATTTGAAGTATTAACAATTCATGATTCTTGACAACTATGGTAATCCATCTGGTGTACACATCACTATAAAACACCCAACTCCCAGAAACACCAGT
>CAZICR010000618.1:0-1719 GCA_964537795.1 uncultured Cellvibrionaceae bacterium
TGCATCATTTTTTTGGGTGCCCTGTTCATGTAAAAACTGTTCAAAATTTTGATTCGACAGCGGTATCTTCAGAGGGCGCTATTGTTGATCCCAACCCGAATGGGATCCATCAAAATCCTGCGCAGGATCGCTTGGAGTTTTATTTTCGGGATGAGTGTTGGGTTGAAGTGAGCGATGCCAATGGAGATGTGCTGGCAACGGAACTCCAATCAAAAGACAGTCAACTGAGTTTGACGGGTAAACGGCCGTTTGATGTGAAGTTAGGAAACTCACCTGCGGTAAGTTTGAAACTGAATGGTGAAGAAATCCGTTTGGTACCAACATTGGGTACCAATGTATTGGCGTTGAAAGTAGGTTCCAGGTTAGGAAATTAATATGCATTGTGAGTCTCCGATTAAGCGTCGCAAATCCCGCCAGATAATGGTAGGTAATGTTCCTGTGGGTGGGGATGCGCCGATTTCTGTCCAGAGCATGACCAATACAGAAACGACAGATGTTGCTGCGACTGTTGAACAGATTCGTCGTATTCAATTGGCGGGTGCAGATATAGTGCGTGTGTCAGTTCCGACTATGGAAGCAGCTGAAGCTTTCGGCGAAATTCGTAAACAAGTGACAATACCTTTGGTTGCGGATATTCATTTTGATTATCGTATTGCGTTACGTGTGGCGGATTTGGGTGTGGATTGTTTGCGTATTAATCCCGGCAATATTGGTCGTGAAAAACGCATTCAAGCTGTTGTTGATAAAGCACGCGATTTGAATATTCCAATACGTATTGGTGTTAATGCAGGCTCGCTTGAAAAAGATCTGCAGAAAAAATACGGTGAACCAACACCGGATGCGTTGGTCGAATCGGCCTTGCGTCATGTTGAAATTCTGGATTCGTTAAATTTTTACAATTTTAAAGTCAGTGTAAAAGCCTCTGATATTTTTATGGCGGTTGCGGCGTATCGAAAACTGGCAAGGCTAATTGAACAGCCTTTGCATTTGGGAATTACTGAAGCAGGTGGTTTGCGTTCGGGTACAGTGAAGTCCTCAATTGGTTTGGGACAATTATTAATGGATGGAATTGGCGATACCATTCGGGTATCGCTGGCGGCTGATCCAGTTGAAGAAATTAAAGTCGGTTGGGATATGCTGCGCAGTTTGCGTTTGCGCAGCAAAGGCGTGAATTTTATTGCGTGCCCCAGTTGTTCACGTCAAAACTTTGATGTGATAAAAACCATGAATGAATTGGAAACCCGTGTTGAAGATATTACAACACCGATTGATGTTGCAGTGATTGGTTGCATAGTCAATGGCCCAGGCGAAGCCAAAGAAGCTGATTTGGGTTTGACTGGTGGTACACCAAACAATTTGATTTATATCGATGGCGAACCCAACCAGAAATTGAGCAATGAAAATCTGGTCGATAATCTCGAACGTTTAATTCGTGAAAGAGCAGCGAAAAAACAAATTGAATTGGATGCGGCGGAAAAAAATATTATTGCGAGAGCCTGACCCCACCCTAACCCTCCTCTTGCCAGGAATAAGATTTCACTCCGCATTAAGTAGGGAGTAAAGTCCCTCCCCCTGCCAAGGGGGGAGGTTAGGAGGGAGTAAGGCTCAAGCCTGAAAAGTAAAAAAATTGTAAGGTTTTAAATTGAAAAAAATTCAAGCAATACGAGGAATGAATGATTTGTTACCAGCGCAATCTCCGATTTGGCAGCTGGTGGAATC
>CAZICR010000619.1:0-1712 GCA_964537795.1 uncultured Cellvibrionaceae bacterium
ACTAGCAGTGCACCCAATAGTCCGCCAATAATGCCTGGGATCAATAAACGCAAAAATAATTTCTTATCAACATTACCGAATTTGGCGTGAGCAACGCCTGAAATTCCTGTGGTGAAAACTTCTGCCATATGTACAGAAGCCGTGGCCAGAGCAGGGGAGGCACCGGTTGCTAACAAAAAGCTGGTGGAAGTTAAACCGTAAGCCATGCCCAAGGCGCCATCAACTATTTGCGCAAGTAAACCTACCAGCACTGCGCTTTGGAACATGGGGTCATTCAAAGTCGATGTGATGGTCTGAACTCCTTCATCCCAACTTTTACCAAAGACCTGGGTTGCACCTAACACAACCAGTCCCATCAGTGTGAGTACAGCAAACCATACAGCTGTACGAATAACAGGATGCAGGGGAATTTGTTCTACAGGTGGTAGGCCTAAAGCTTGATGTTCTTGATTAACAGGGGTATCCGATAAATCCAAATCACGTATTTTCATTCGTTTATTTCCGGTCCAGTTGTCTGGTTTTCTTGGTAGCGCGCATCCTATTGGCATAAGTTTATGATGTGAAATATCAAATATTCATGTGCTTATAACCTTTCATTGCATCCTCATTTTTTGTGATCTATATTCCCATCTCAATGTTCTAATCTTTTTTCGCCAAAATTTGGCATAACTCTGGTGTGTCTTATGTCTGTGATTCAAAAATTAATGAAAGGTGCAATGGCTGATGCGGATGTTTTGCGATCACTTGATGAGCAAGGTGATGATGTTACTGCTCCGCGTGATGTAGATTTTCTCTTACGCGCACCGTCACGCGATAAAGCTGAGTTAGCGGCTGACTTTATCAATGACTATCGATACGGCAGAGCAAATGTGGAAGAAGATGAAGATAATTGCAGTGTTCTGGTCATCATTAATATGCCAGTCACTCAGCACGTAATTTTGTCTGTGTCTGGTTTTATGGCTTGCGTTGCAGAACTGTTTGAACTTGAATTTGATGGCTGGGGATGTGAAATACAAGAGAACTGACAAACCCACGCGGGAAACTGTTGACTATCATCCTTGATCAATCCTGATTTGCACATAACAGTTTCACATGCAGCTTTATTAGCGATCAGGAAAACAAGGTTTTTTTAAACAATTATTCCAAAAACACTTTGCTATTGGTGGGCTTCGCAAACACCTGTGCTCCGGTTGTTAAATGTAAAAAACGTTCTTGTGATCGCGGCAATTCAACATGCATTAATTGATTACTCAATTGATGCTGCAATTCAATTCGCAATACCGAGCCTGCAGTGCTGATATGCGCTATAGGTCGATTCTCGCAATTAAATTTTAACCGTAGGATGGCGTGGAGCGTAGCGATACCCATCAAATGTTTACAATCAAATATCGATGCGTATCGCTGCGCTCCACAGCATCCTACGCATGTCTTCAATCAGCTTTGTGCATTAGCAGTCTGCACCGCCAATTCATGCTCACGCGCCGCTTTCCATTCCAACAAACTTTTTAATATCAAGGTCACTAACCTGACCGTTATGGATTTGTATTTCCAACGAGCCAAATTGGATTTGTGTTAGCTGCTGTTTGATTTCAGCTAACAAATCCTCAGGTATAGCAACTTGCTCGGGGCGATAAATGGTCATAACCCATGCTCCAAAAACAAGCTCACTAAAAAGCCGAATGATTTGCCTCCACCCAAATTGGATTGGAGTG
>CAZICR010000620.1:0-1703 GCA_964537795.1 uncultured Cellvibrionaceae bacterium
GATACGCCCGCTTAAAGAATCAGAGAAAGAATTTTTCAGCTACTCCGCCAGTAACTATGTGAAACTGAAAGATACTTATTTAATCGAAAATTGATCTATGTCCCATCAATACCGGATACATGCGTTGCCCGCTTTCCAAAATAATTATTTATGGTTATTACAAGATACTACCCGTGCAATTCTGGTTGATCCGGGCGATGCATATGTGTGTATTGGCGCGCTGGAAAAACACCAATTACAACTGGACGCTGTGTTAATTACCCATCATCACAATGATCATATTGGTGGCCTTATTGAGATCAACAAACGCTTTGACTGCCCCATCTATGGACCAAAAGATTCACGTATAGGATTGATCACTCGCACACTGACTGAAGCAAATCGGGTTGAATGGAACTCTTTCAAGTTTGATGTGTGGCACACACCGGGACATACCAATAGCCACATTATTTATTGGGATCAGGCAAACGCCCGCCTGTTTTGTGGTGACATGTTATTCGGCGCCGGATGTGGCCGAAATATGGAAGGGCAAGTCAGCGATCTTTATCACTCACTGCAACGAATTGCTTCATTACCTGAACACACAGAAATTTTTTGTGCACACGAATACACATTACAAAATTTGCAGTTTGCATTACATCTGGAACCCGACAATCAATTTCTTTTACAGCGAGCTGAACAAGCAAAAGAAACTCGCGCTGCGGGTTTATCTACCATACCTACCAACATCCAGGTCGAACTGAAAACCAATCCTTTTTTACGATCGCATTTACCCTCTATCAGAAAAAAACTCGACTCAATTAAAGAACAGCCTGACATTCAACTGTTTTTGGAAAAATTTAATTTCCAGTCAGAAGATGAATATTATTTTGCGTTGATGCGCGGCTGGAAAAACATTTATGCTTGATATTCAAACCCTGCTGTTTTTGTTATTCACTGGTGCCGTTACTGGATTCTGCGCAGGATTATTTGGCATAGGTGGCGGCGGCATTATGGTGCCTATACTGGCATTAAGTTTTGGTTACCTGAATTTTCCTGACGGGCAATTAATGCATTTTGCATTGGGCACCTCCATGGCAGCAATTATTCCCACGGCCATTGCCAGTATTATCACCCATCAAAAACATCGTGCCATTTTGTGGCCAGTGGTAATGAAATTTGTACCCGGCGTATTAATCGGAACATTTATCGGATCACTGGTCGCCACTCATTTATCCAATAGTTTTCTTGCAATATTTTTTGCATTTTTTATGGCGATAGTCGCTTGGAAAATGTGGAGCAATATTTTACCCAAGCCGTCACGACATTTACCCTCAACCGGTTTATTAGCCTTGACCGGCTCGGGCATTGGTGGGATTTCAGCATTGGTAGCAATTGGTGGAGGCACTATGACTGTGCCCTTTTTACTCTGGTGTAATGTTCATTTACGCAATGCGATTGCCACTTCTGCAGCTGTTGGTTTGCCTATTGCTATGACCGGAGCAATAAGTTACGCATTACATTTTGATCAAAGCATCGAAGGAGTTTCGATTGGCTATTTGGTGTGGCCTGCGGTTTTATCTTTAGCTTGCGCGAGTGTCATCACTGCACCACTGGGAGCCAGACTCGCACACAAATTGCCAACCGATAAATTAAAAAAATATTTTGCGGTTTTTCTTTTATTTTTATCACTGCAGATGTTGGTGAAGACTTTTTGGTGATTT
>CAZICR010000621.1:0-1698 GCA_964537795.1 uncultured Cellvibrionaceae bacterium
CTGGAAAATTTATTGTTGCAGCATCCATTCTATTCGCGTCAAGTTCCTATTTTGTTGGGGGGTCACGTCACCACTGATGCGGGTACAGGTTTTGTACACACAGCACCTGACCACGGCGCGGACGACTTTGCAATCAGTTCAAAATATGGAATCGGCACACTCAATTACATTGACGATAATGGTAACTATCGCCCGAATGTTGAAATTTTCGCAGGCGATCATGTTTATAAAGTTGATGAAAAAGTCATTGCATTATTAATCGAAAAAAATGCCTTGTTAGCACAAGGTAAAATTACGCACAGTTTCCCACATTGCTGGCGAACCAAAACACCACTGATTTTCCGTGCGACGCCGCAATGGTTTATCAGTATGAGCAAAAATAATTTGCGTGATCAGGTTGCGCAAGCGGTTGAAAATGTTGAGTGGATTCCGGATTGGGGTAAGGCTCGCATCGACGCCATGTTGGCTTCGTCGCCCGATTGGTGTATTTCACGGCAACGCACTTGGGGTGTACCCATTGCGTTATTTGTTCACAAACAAACACAAGAATTGCATCCGGAAACGCCGCGTTTAATTGAAGCTGTTGCCAAAAAAGTTGAACAAGAGGGAATGGATGCCTGGTTTGATTTGGATGCAAAAGAATTACTCGGTGCTGATGCTGATACTTATCAAAAAGTCACAGATACACTTGATGTTTGGTTCGATTCCGGTGTCACTCACTATGCGGTCTTGGCGCAGCGCGCCGGTCTGCGTTTTCCTGCCGATTTATATCTGGAAGGTTCCGATCAGCATCGTGGCTGGTTCCAATCCTCGTTAAAAACTTCAATGGCAATGCATGCAGTGCCGCCATACAAAACCGTATTGACTCACGGTTTCACTGTGGATGCTAACGGCAACAAAATGTCCAAATCCTTGGGCAATGTTGTGCCACCACAAAAAGTTATGAATGATTTGGGTGCGGATGTTTTACGTTTGTGGATCGCCGCGACCGATTTTAGTAATGACATGCGTGTGTCTGATGAAATTCTAAAACGTACCGCCGATTCATATCGTCGTATTCGCAATACTGCGCGTTTTATTTTGTCGAATTTGGTTGGATTTAATCCGGAAACTGATTTAGTACCCGTCGATAAGATGGTGCAGTTGGATCGTTGGATTGTCGGCCAAACTGCAAAATTACAAAACGAAATTATTGATGCTTACAATCAATACCAGTTCCATTTGATTTATCAAAAATTGCACAACTTCTGTGTAGTGGAGTTGGGTGGTTTTTATTTGGATATTATTAAAGATCGTCAATACACAGTTAAATCAGATGCCTTAGCTCGTCGCTCTGCGCAAACAGCCTTGTATTATGTGATCGAATCTTTGGTGCGTTGGATTGCTCCGATTTTAAGTTTCACCGCCGATGAAATCTGGAAAGAAATTCCTGGCAAGCGGGAGGCGAATGTCTTTGTTTCTGAGTGGTATTCTTTGCCTGAGTTGCCAAAAGATTCTCTTTCAAATGAATATTGGGCACTAGTTGCCAGTGTCAAAACGGCCGTCAATAAAGTGCTGGAAGAAAAGCGTAGCGAAGGTGCCAAAGGTGGTTCTTTGGGCGCGGAAGTGACATTGTATTGCGATGAAAAATTGCAATCAGAATTGAACAAACTCGGCGATGAGTTGCGTTTTGTGTTGATTACATCCGCTGCCACCTTG
>CAZICR010000622.1:0-1698 GCA_964537795.1 uncultured Cellvibrionaceae bacterium
ACACCAAAACCCGAATTGCAAAAACCGGAAGCTATTTTAAAAGGCTGCGAAGTCGATAGCTGGATCAAAACCGAGTCAATTCATGGCGCCCAATATTTTTTATTCGACAGCCAAAGCAAACTGATCAAAGGCTTAGCCGCCATTATTCTGGTTCAACTTAATGGCCAACCCCAAGAATTTATTCGTACATGGAACAGCGAAGAATTCCTGCAAAAAACCCAACTACAAAAACACATGACACCTTCGCGGAATAATGGATTGTTGGCGTTGATTGGGTTTTGTAAGGGGTGTTAGAGGAAAGTGTTGTGTCCTGCCCGAAGCGCATCCAGTGACTGTGTAATTGATGAGGCACTGGATTCCCTTCGCGAATGACGATGGTCAGCTCCAATTATTATTAACAATCGCCCATCGTTCGTGATCTTTCCATCCAATGCCGCCAACATTTAAATAGTTTTTTGAAAAACCTTCCTTGATAAATCCAGCTTTGGAAACCAAGCGTATTGATGCTAAGTTTCCAGGTTGAATATTTGCTTCCAATCGATGTAGCTGCAAATTTTCAAAAGCTTCTTTTAAAAGTAATTTGATCCCTTGACTCATGTAACCTTTACCCTGATAAGGACAGAATACCTCGTAACCCAAATAAGCAGATTGAAAGTAGCCGCGCACTATTCCAGAAATATTGAAGGTGCCAACTATATCGCCAGTTTCAGATAAACAAACAAAATAACGATTTTCCTGCTCTAAGTAAGCTTGATAATTTTCAGGTGCATATACCCATGGGTTGTGCATGGAAATACTTTTTTCGTATAGCCCTTTAATTTCTGCAAGATCACCGGACTGTGGCTTTCTTAAGGTCAGCATTTGTTATTCTCTATCGTAGAAATACCAATTCGTTCTTCAAGTGTAATTTCAATAATTGTGCTCGAAAATCCGAAGATCTAACAACCAACCAATACTCGCTAAAATCAAGGCTCACTAAATCCAATTCCCTTCAATTCATTAAGCCCTTTCGAATTACGCTCAACTAGTTGGCCATTTTGATCATCAATAAATAAAGCAGCGATGTTATTTTGATTAGCAATTGTTAAGCCTTCTTGTGAACCTAAACAGAGCAGGGCGGTGGACCAGGCATCGGCGATTGTAGGATCAGGATTTAAAACGGCGACAGATACAGTGTTGTGTTCGATAGGTTTTCCGGTTCTGGCGTCTATAATGTGGCTGTAGCGTTTGCCTTTGCTGTCGAAATAATGGCGATAGGTTCCTGAGGCCATTAATGCATAAGGCTCGCCAGAATCAAAGGAGACAATTTTGTGGAGTTTGCGTTCATTGGGGAGTGGTTTTTCCAAAGCGATTTTCCAGGGTTCGCCGTTTAATTTTTTACCTTTGGTTTTTAACTCACCGCCAATTTCAACTAAATAATTTTCAATCTTATGATTTTCCAAAATCGCTGTCATACGTGAAACTGTATAGCCTTGGCCTATGGATGAAATATCGATGCGTAATTTGGGAATCATTTTACGCAGATGGGTAGCATCGACAGTTTCCAGATAATTCATACCGATAGTTGACATTGCAAGCGATAAATCTTCATCTGAGGGTGGAGAAAATACCTCTTTTTTGAATCCCCATAAATCAAATAAAGGTTTGATGGTTAAATCGTAACAACCGTTGCTGGCTTGATAAACACTGCGTGCTTGT
>CAZICR010000623.1:0-1696 GCA_964537795.1 uncultured Cellvibrionaceae bacterium
AGCGCACATCAAAATGTGCGACCAATTCGTGTAGCCCCCAGACTAGAATGCATATCAGCAGAATGCCCGCACTAACTTCAAACAACATGCACAGCAGTATGGGAAGCGCAATTTGAATTCCCATAACCGAGTGCAAAAAAGATTCAAATAATCCGGAGGTGGTTTCAATGCGTGTCGCCCGGTGACAGCACCAGTCAACAAAACCTGCAATCCCCCATAGAGGTAAAAACAAAAAGAGTAACAAATTAACCAGTAATTGATTGGTTTCCATAGATACGATTATCCATTTGCAAAAGAAGTCGCTATCTTCCAAAGTTTGGATGTGAGTGTAAAGTTAGAAAGCCAAGCATCGCTTTGAAATACTCTTGGGTGCATGCCTCTCTACTTGGATCGACAGACGGCTCAAATGTTTAGAATTTAACAGTATCACCATTTACAAGATCAACCAGTTGCTGAGTCAAATCCGTTTCTGCCCGTTTTGATCTGGCCCACTCACGGTTGTGTGTCATCCATTGTTCCAAATCCAATTGATTCCAGCTGTTATCAACCAAATCCTGCCGATTCCACCCCAACCAAAATTCACTCAACTTTTCTCGCAATTCTTCAGGAAAATCCTGAGTATAAATGTTAAGAAAAGCTTGAAGTTTTATCATGTGGACATCTTCTTCCTGTTGATATATCTGCCACACAAAAGGTTTGCGAGCCCAAATTGCTCTGACCAGGGAATCTTCACCTCGTACAAAATTTAGATCGCAGCGAGCCAGCAATTGGTCGTATTCCAATTGATTCATGAATGGAATAGTTTCCAGTGTCAGTGAACCTTTTATTTGCGGCGTACCAACAGTCAAAGATTTTTCCAGCAAAGGATTAATCGAATTCAGAATTCGCCCTTGTGGAATCAAACAATGAATTTTCTGTTTTCCATTTGCCCAAGCGTCAATCAAAGATCCAATCGCCGCATTTTCATAAGCAAACAAAGAAACCAACAAGGAGGAGTTGTAGGGCGGGTTATTGACCCGCGGAATCGGAGCAAGATTTTTTTCACAAATCAACCCCCCCGTTTTCTCCGTAAATCCCGGAAAAAAGAAAGTTTTTTTCAAGCCACTTTGTGGATGAATGGATTGCATCTTATGGCAATCCTCTACCCATTTTTCCGCGCTTAAATATTCCAAATTGATCCAGATAGGCGCTTTCCCTGAGTTTCTGGATTCAATCATTTTGTGTAGATAGATGGAGGGGATATCGCAAGCAAATGCTTCAATGACTATGTCAGCAGGGGATATGTCGTCGGGAAATTCATCAAGCCATTCGCACACTTCAACCTTGGCCAATAATTGGTGATGGATGAGTTCTGTGCTGGGCCAGATCATTTTCAGCGCCGCCAGTTCATCGACCCACAAGCGCACTTTGAAGGGATATTCATTGGCTAATTGTCTGGCCAACCGCCAGCAAACGCCTATATCGCCGTAATTATCAATAACACGGCAAAAAATATCCCAGGATTTCATGGTTTGCTGCTGTTCCAAGTAGTAATTTCTCGTCGCAAGAGGGCAAGACGCGTATTATGCACCACCTTATGATCCGCAAACAGGCAAGCCCATTTTATGACCTCTTCACATTGGTCAACGAAAGTTGATGCAACCGAATTAAAAAAAATCTGGCAAATTTACAGCGACAATCGTCCCTTACCTTTTTT
>CAZICR010000624.1:0-1686 GCA_964537795.1 uncultured Cellvibrionaceae bacterium
ACCATGACATACGAAAAAATAATCAAAGACCAACTGGATGCGCGTCACAAGCCTTGTAATTTTGTTGGGCAGTTAAGGGGTTGACGCCATTTTAAACCTACCAACAACCTCCCCTTTTGGCATCAGGTTTGACGCTTGATGTTTTATCTCCTATAAACCCATAACCACTGACATTTTCATTCTTCTCAAATCCCAAGTCACAAACCATCGAGGAACCCCATGAAAGGCATTGTTTTCAATGAATTTGTTGGAATGGTAGAAGGCCTTTTTGGCGATGCCATGATGGATGAAATTTTTGACGAAACGCCGTTAATGTCCGGTGGCTCCTACACCAGTGTGGGCACCTACAACGCGGAAGAGTTAGTTCAGCTTGTTGTCACCCTCAGCAAAAAAGTGAATGTCCCGGTCAATAAACTTGTTCACCAATTTGGTCTACATCTGGCCAGCGTATTCTCAAAAAAATTTCCTGGTTTTTTTGACGAATGCATCGATTCATTTTCATTCCTGCAACGTGTCGATCAACATATACATATAGAGGTCAAAAAACTCTACCCGGACGCAGATTTGCCACGATTTTATTACGACAAAGTCACACCCCACAGTATGCAAATGATTTATCAATCCAAACATCATTTTGGAGATTTGGCACTAGGCTTAATAGAAGGTTGCAGCAAACACTACAATGAAACTCTGTTAATCGAAACGCAAGAAGAACCACAAGAATCAGGCTGTAAAATTATTTTTACTATTTGTAAGCAAGACTAATTTAATGGATGAGCTGGATAGACTAACAAGACGTTTGGAGCGCGAAAAAAACGCAAGAATCCAAGCAGAAGAACTACTGGAAAACAAGAGTAGGGAGCTTTTTCTTGCCAATCAATCTTTGAAAGCATTGAGTGAAAATCAAGAAGCCATCATTACTGAACGCACGCAAGAATTAATCGTCGCTCGCAATCAAACAATTGAAGCCGCTAACGCAAAAATGCGATTCCTTGCCAATATCAGTCACGAACTCTTAACTCCCATGAATGGCATTTTGGGAAACCTGGAATTATTGGAAAAGGATATTGATGCAATAAAACGTTCGGATTGCATCCAAAAAGCTACCTTAGCCAGCAACGCGTTACTAAAACTCTTACGAACCATGCTGGAAATAGTGGAATTAGATCAGGACAAGGTTCACCTTCTTTCAATCCCTTTTTCACCCAAGGCACTATTTGACAAAATTAGTCAGGACTTTTCTAACAAGCACATTAATTTAATCAGCAATATATCTGATGAAATGCCATCACTCTTACTCGGTGATGAGGCACGGATAGACGAACTATGTCATCACTTTTTAGAAAACGCATTTAAATTTACCACAGCCGGAAAAATTCAATTTCAATGCCAATATAAAGATCAACAACTGTTAATTATCATCGAAGATACAGGGATTGGTATGAGTGAAGAGGCGCTCGCCAGAGTGATGACTCCCTTCACTAAAGGCAATGAAGAACACAATCGCCAACATGGCGGTTTAGGTGTCGGAATATCGATTAGTCAACGACTGATCGAATTGATGAATGGACAACTAAACATCAAGAGTCAAGCAAATATCGGCACTCGAATCGAAATAACCATTCCTTTAGTTGAAACCTCGCAATCACTCAGCATCCAAAAAGATCAATCTATATTGATTGTCGA
>CAZICR010000625.1:0-1677 GCA_964537795.1 uncultured Cellvibrionaceae bacterium
ACCATGCATGAATCCTATCGCGGCGAACCGGTTTACGAATTGCTGCAAACCATCAAATCCATGCCATAAATTGAGGAGAATTATCTATGCGTAAATTACTCCATGGAATAGATCGTGTGCTGGCGATTTTTCTGATGTTGTTGATGGCGGCCATAGTGCTTGATGTTAGCTGGCAAGTATTATCTCGATATATTGCAGGTAAACCCAGTTCATTCACTGAAGAAGTTGCGCGGTTTTTGTTGATTTGGATTGGCATATTGGGTGCAGCCTATGCATTTCGAACCCATGCCCACTTGGGCTTGGATTTAATCACCAACAAATTGCCATTTGAAAAACGCGTTCGCGCAGATTTGGTAGTACAGCTCATTTGTTTTGCGTTTGCTGCGTCAGTGATGGTTTACGGCGGGATTAACTTGGTTCAGCTGCAATTGGAGCTGGGGCAAACCTCAGCGGCTTTGCAAATTAAAATGGGATATGTGTATCTCGTTATTCCGTTGGCAGGGCTGCTGATTTGCATTTATGCAATCGACAATATTTTCAACTCGCGTGAGCGCTTGAAGCAAGCAACTCACAGCGACAGCCTCAATTAACTTCGCAGGGCCTGCATCATGGAATTATCCATTCTTGTGTTATTGATCAGCTTTTTGGTGTTGCTGGCACTTAACGTACCCATATCTATCAGTATAGGTGTGGCAACTTTATTAACTATGTTGTTTACCATCGACATACAGCCAGCGTTGACGACTATTGCGCAACGAATGGCTGGCGGTATGAATAGTTTTGCCTTGTTGGCAATTCCGTTTTTTATATTGTCAGGCATTCTCATGGGACGCGGGGGGATAGCCTATCGACTGATTGAATTTGCGAAAGTATTTTTTGGCATGCTGCCGGGCGGGCTTGCTTTTGTGAATATCATTAGTTGCACTTTGTTCGGCGCCATATCCGGTTCAGCGGTGGCAGCTACCTCTGCAATCGGTGGCTTTATGGTGCCGGCGATGAAAAAAGAGGGCTATGACAAAAATTTTAGTGCGGCAGTGACGGTGACATCATCAACTACAGGACTGTTGATTCCGCCGAGCAATATTTTAATTGTATATTCTTTGGCAAGCGGCGGTGTTTCAATTGCGGCATTGTTTATTGCCGGTTATCTACCTGGCATTTTGCTCATGTTAGGTTTAATGGTTTCCTGCGGAATTTATGCAAAGATTAAAAAATTTCCGGTCGGTGAGCGTATGTCGCTGCGTGAAGCTTCCAGAAAAACCCTCGACGCTATTCCCAGTTTGTTTTTAATCGTATTAGTAATCGGTGGAATAGTTGGCGGATATGTCACAGCAACAGAGGCGAGCGTGATCGCCGTAGTCTATTCACTGTTACTCTCAATGGTGTTTTATCGCGAAGTTAAAGCACAGGATTTGCCCTCCATCTTAATAAAATCCGTCGAAACAACCGCAATTGTTATGTTGCTGATTGGCACTTCGTCAGCCATGTCCTGGATTCTTTCTTACGAAAATATTCCCCAGGCAATTAGCATTGCTTTAATTACTCTCAGTGAAAACCCGATATTGATTTTATTGATTATCAATCTGGTATTGCTTTTTGTGGGTATTTTTATGGATATGACTCCGGCGGTCTTGATTTTTACCCCAATCTTTTTGCCGGTGGTTGCCGAACTCGGTA
>CAZICR010000626.1:0-1670 GCA_964537795.1 uncultured Cellvibrionaceae bacterium
ACCAGGGGTCAGTAATCATCAAGTATCAGCATCTGAATAAAAAATGCAGCATGCTAAAAAATGTAAAAAAATAAAAGCAAATTTATTGTTAATAAAAAATCTCTGCACGAATCATAGGCATTTCACCACCTTTATATTTATTCCATATCAACCGGATAGGATCTGACAGTACAGTAATCTGAATTGGCATCGCAAACCTCCAATAGCAAATAGACCTTTTGGGGAAGTGTAGGACCAAATAGATCAGAAATATCCACATTGCGTGTGCTGGTATCGCAGTTCATATAAAGATCTTCGGTGTACTCACACACCCAACTACCGGCCTGATCACAAACCAGCCCTTTGCCGCACACTGTGGTGCCAATCATAATGCTGTTATAAATAGAATTGCGGTCGTTAATTTTTAAACTGACCCGATAATCTTCAAGGCTATCCACTTTCCAGAAGACTTCGAACAAGCCTTCATATTCATAGGGTGAAAGCGCGAGGGGAGCAGTGGAAACTGCAGTATCCACGTCATAGCTGTCGATCATGTCGAATCGTTTCAAATCGGGCACATACTCTTCCTCATAAGGAGTTACCTCTTCATCACAACCGGTCAGCAGCACAAACGATAAGATTGCAGTTAACAAGCCGATTTTTTTCATGACAGACTCCGTTATTCAGGATTTTCTATAGCAGTTAGGAGTGATACTATCGGTTGCCAACTGAATTACGGCTGAATTTTTTTCCTTCACACCATTGAAAGACGCCATAGGCGCAGACGAGTAACTCATTATGAAAAAGCTGATTTGTGGATTGTTGTGCCTTGGCTTCCTTTATTCCAGCCAAGCTTTCTGTGATGAATCCAAGGCGGTATCAGAAGCAGTAACCAAATTAACCAAAGCCATGATTGATGCCGATGGAAAAGCGCTTGCTGAACTTGCCGCACCGCAATTAAGTTATGGACACTCAGGCGGCAGCATCGAGGACAAAGCGGCATTTATTGAAAAAATTGTCAGCGGCCGTTCAGATTTCGTGACTATCGATATTCAAAAACAAACCATCAGTATTGTGGGAGAAACAGCAATTGTTCGCCATGACTTAAACGCAGATGTATTGGATGGCGGCAACGCAGCCAGCATCCATTTGGGTGTATTGCTGGTTTGGCAAAAACAATCCGGAAAATGGAAATTACTGGCGCGTCAAGCCATCAAATATTTACCAGCACCTGCAGCACCTGCTGCTCCCACCACAAAATAAGTGCGATATGAAACTCTTCGGCAGCTACACATCGCCCTTTGTCCGCCACTGCAGGATTGTGCTGTTGGAAACCAAACTTGATTGCGATTTTGTTGAAACAGACCAGTCCGCCAGCGCCATCAAATCGCCGACAAAACGAGTTCCATTTTTGGAAGATGGTGATATTTTTTTAACTGACTCAAGTGCAATTATTAAATATCTTCGTGAAAAAAACGGAGGCTCTTTTTGTGCCTCAACCCAGGAATTGAATAAGTTTTGTTTGGTGAATGCAGCATTGGATACAGTGGTGAATTTATTTTTTATCAAACGCGATGGCGTTGATATAACACAGATTCCCTACTTGCAACGACAGGCAGATAGAATTCAGTCAACTCTGGAAGAATTAAATAACACCGCATTTTCTATGCAAGCACCTTATGACGATGCTG
>CAZICR010000627.1:0-1664 GCA_964537795.1 uncultured Cellvibrionaceae bacterium
CAACAAGTTATTTAAGAATGAATATGGTTGTGCGCCAAAAACATTTAAAGATTTATATCTTTCAAAGGATGTTGAAACTGATTAACCGAATAAATAGCAAAATTGATCGATTAATCAAGTCAGAAAGCATCAACGAAAAATCTCTTATTTAATTCTGCTCGACAACAATCCTTAATTTTTCCAATCACACATTTAGTGGCTTTGCTCTTTTTTGACTGATTATTCTCGCGGAAGCGCTTCATGTACTGAGGGTTAATTAGTTCACATTGTGCTTTTTTTGATAAAAAAAACATTAAATTAATTACACAAACTCTTTAACTCCTTGCTGATTTATAAAAATCCTACCGAAACTGCAATTAGTGAACTTGTGATTTCCATACTCTTGCCTCGTTTCTCCGATGAAAGCGCTAACAGCCGAAATCATCGGTTGTGTCTTCTACTAATAAGTCATAAAGGTAAGAAAATGAATCTACGACCCAACTTATTTAAAGGTTTGCGGCTTTTTGCCGGAACCTGCCTGTTTATCGGCACTCAAGCTTTTGCCCAATCAGTGACTATCAATGCGGCAACCGAATATCAAACCATAACCGGCTTCGGTGGTATGAACGGTGTTGGATGGATTGGCGATCTAACCTCATCGCAAATTGATACTGCTTTCGGCAGTGGTGAAGGCCAGTTGGGATTGAGCATTATGCGTATGCGTATTGATCCCAACTCAGCCAACTGGAATATCCAGGTACCTGCCGCCGTTCGTGCACGCCAGCTGGGCGCCAAACTTCTGGCCACTCCCTGGTCACCCCCGGCTTACATGAAAACCAATAACAGCCTGATTAACGGTGGAAAATTAAAACCTGAGTATTACGACGAATATGCGACCCATTTGCTGAATTTTACCGACTTTATGTCGCGTAACGGCGCACCTCTTTATACAGTTTCCGTACAAAACGAACCTGACTGGCACCCGGACTACGAGTCTTGCGATTGGTCAGGTGATGATTTCGTCAGCTTCCTGAATTCCCAGGGGTCACGTTTTGGTTCCGACATCAAGGTGACTGTGGGTGAAGCGGTGGGCTTTGCCAAACGCTTTACTGATCCGGTACTCAACAGCGCAACCGCCGTGCAACATGCCGATATTATCGCAGGCCATCTCTATGGTGCGGTTCCCCAGGATTACCCACTGGCGCGCAGCAAAGGCAAAGAAGTCTGGATGACTGAGCATTACACCGACAGTAAAAGTGATGCCGATGTCTGGCCTCTGGCACTGGATGTTGGCACTGAATTACATCGAAGCATGGTTGCCAATTTCAATGCTTATATTTGGTGGTATATCCGCCGTTCATACGGTTTTATTAAAGAAAATGGCCAGGTAAGCAAACGTGGTTACATCATGTCGCAGTATGCGCGTTATGTTCGCCCCGGTGCCAAACGTATCAGTGCGACTGAGAAACCCTACTCGGATGTTTCCGTTACAGCGTTTAAAGGCCCCGACAATAAAATCATTATTGTGGCGGTAAACACCGGCACTTCTTCACGCAGCCTGAACCTGACCTTGCAAAATGCCAGCATAGGGAATCTGGTCAAGTACAGCACTTCATAAACACTTAACGTGGGATATGGCGGAACCACCCGATTGAATAATGGTGCAGCGACTGTCTATGTCGAGC
>CAZICR010000628.1:0-1663 GCA_964537795.1 uncultured Cellvibrionaceae bacterium
TTTTCATTTCATCAAACAGGAGTTTCATATGAATACCCATTCAAATAATCAAGCAGCGTTAGTGATTAAGAGTGATGTGAAGGCGGGGCCGGAGATGGAGATATCATCGAACGAATAAAACAAACCCCCTCCTAACCTCCCCCTTGGCAAGGGGAGGCTGGGTGGGGTGAAAGTCATTACAATTGACGATAATTATCGAAACAACAATCCAATTGGTAATGCATAAAACAAATATGGCCCTTGGGTAAAAGGTAATACTTCATTGCCTGTGTAAAACAATACGCCATGCCGAAAATGTTCGCCTGCATAATCGGCCAGTGCATTTAGACCTTTAAAATCGCGAATGGAAATGCTGGCGGATGCTTTTATTTCTATGCCAATTATTTTTCCATCCGCTTGCTCTAATACTATATCCACCTCATTTTTTTGCGTGTCACGGAAATGGTAGAAACTTGCTTCATTTTCAGCCCAAGCAGTTTGTTTGCAGCACTCCATGTAAACAAGAGTTTCCAATAAGCCACCGTAAAACTGGCTGGACAATAATTGGTCTGCTGTGCGCAAACCTAAAAGATAAGATGCCAAACCCGTATCAATAAAATGTAGCTTGGGCATATGCGAGGCTTGCCGCTTGGCTCGATTTTTTAACCATGCAGGAACTCGTCGCACAATAAACATCAGCTCCAGAATTTCCATATAAGTTTTTACCAGTTTGTCATCCAGCAATAAATCATTGGCAATATTGGCGTACTTAACCAGATTTCCTGAAAGGCCAGCCAAATAAGGTGTTAGTGCTTTCAAGCGAGAATGATAGTCGCCTCTTGCAGTGTAGAGGCTTGCAAAATCTTTGAATAATCGTCCTTCTATATAAGATTGAAACCAAACATTTCGCACTTTGGGGCTTTTATCTTGCACTTCAGGGTAACCACCCATGAGGATGTGTTGCGCCAGATCTTCACGCTTGAGTGGCGACACTTTCTCCGGGCGAAAATGCCCTGCAACCAGATAATCAATCAGGTTTGTTGTTGATTGCCCAACAATCTCATTCAGCGATAAAGGATAAAGCTCCAGCCTTGCCATGTGCCCAGGTAAGGACTCTTGTACCTTGGCGGAACGAAATATATCGGCAGATCCCGTCAGCAAAAATTTTCCTTTTACTGCTGGCGGTAGTGCATCCGAAGCGGCTTTTATGGCGGGTATGAGTTCCGGGGCATATTGGAATTCATCCAGCACAATTGACTTTCCTTCAAACGATTGGATGAGCCCATGCGGATCATGTGTGGCAGACTCAAGCACCGATTGCTGATCCAATGTCAGATAGGTCATACCCAACTCTTGAGCCAATTCTTTTGCCAGAGTCGTTTTACCCGCTTGCCGAGGCCCGGTCAGGTAAAGAATGCGAAACTGACCTAGCATTTCGCGCATTAGTCCAGCCATTTTTCGAGGGTACATAGGGGTCTCCAACACCAGTAGGTGCTCGAAATTCTATAGCCTTAACCCGAGAAATACAAATCACTAACCCGAGAAAAATTAGGTATTAATCCGAAAAATATAAACACTGAATATGCATGTACAAAAATATGGCGCACAAATCACCACAAATAAAATCACACTCTAAAACCCAATTGACAACCCACCATAAAATGGTGGCGGAGCAGGTCGGCGA
>CAZICR010000629.1:0-1640 GCA_964537795.1 uncultured Cellvibrionaceae bacterium
ACATTTAAAAAAGCGGCACCATTTTGACCAGCTATTACGAAACAGGCTAATAGTATTGCGATGCTGAAAATAGATAATAGAACATTAATCCATTTGAGTTGAAATGACCAGATTATTGCCATCACTAAAATAATTACAGTGGAAATGAAGCCTAGCAACAGAATTGATAACTCTATTCCGAGCATTGTTCCTGTTGATATTTTGTCTGCGCCAAACAACTCTAAATTAATAAATACAGTTATCAAAAGCAACAAACCAATGGTTGCTGGAAGAAATATTAAAAGAAGATCTCTTTTATGGTTAATCATTTTTCAGATAAAAATTCATTTTTTTTCACAACCTCATAAACGTCTTGTTGCTCATCTTCACCTCCTGGTACTTCATCGGAACCAAAAGTCCAAATCAGAGCAACTTCCTCTCCATTTTTTTGAATATAGTTTAAATAGTGATAAGAGTTACCTGATTCATCTTTAGGTAACCTCTCAATATAACCACCAGACCTGTAGCCTTCGATATCTTCCGCTTTGCCGGCAGTCAATATTTTCAGGCCTTCGGAATTGGTTGGAAATCTTTTGGTGGATAAATAGAACATCTTTAAAGAAGTTTTTAGCGCTTCCAGGTTAACTTGGTCTCGATTGATTTCGCAGGTGATAGGGCGGAGCATCGATGTAGCACCCAAAATTATGAAGATAAGAATGATCAATGAAATAGCAATTTTAAGTGGTTTCAAATTATTTAAATTCTCCATATTGATTGTCGGTATGGAATTGTACCAGTAAAAATCAATCACAAAATAACCTTTAATGTAGTTCAACAAACCCACTCTGTTGCCCCACAAATCCAATAAACGCTGTTAATAATTCGTTGTAAGCAGAAGGATTTTTTTCCAGTTGTCGCCAAGCGTAGCAACAGGCTTCGAGGCTGGAGAGTTGGTGTTGGCTGTGGGCTTTGCGGATGGTGTAGAGGCTGGGGGGCGGGTTTTCCAGGGGTAATCGGGGCAGGGTTTGTAGTGCTGGATTCAGGTAGAGCATTTTGCGGCTTTTTTTCCAGGTTGCGTCTATCAATACCAATCTGATTCTGGATAATTCAATCTTGGATAAATCGGGTAACGCTTCAGGCGTGGCTAATCCCAATGCTGTAAATTCTTTTGTTTCTGGATAAAGCAGTAAAGGAATTTTTTGATTGCGGTATAAAATTGTGGAGAGTTCGTCATCGACAAATTTTTCTCCCGTGATGATCTGAATATTCTTTGCGCAAAGATGCAAAAGGCGTATGGTATTTTTTACTTCAGTGGACTCTTTCGGATGTTGTAAAACCAAAACCTCGATTGGATTGTTTACTGCCACTACAAATTTACAAATACAATTTATGGCGGCGAGTTGGCATTTATCACATAGCTGTCGTTTGTGGTTCATAAAGTGGGATGTCAATCGATAATGTGAGGTCAAGTGTTTGTGAGTAGGATTGATGTATTAATAGATACTTTTGCTCGCGAGGCAGGGATTTAATATAAGCCTCGCGCTTGCTTGCAAGGCTACGATTTTTGAACAATTCCAGATAGCATAGCTGTTCAGGTTTGCGGCCTCTGAAATAGCGGGCGCCTTTTCCGTTTGAATGTTGCGTCCAGCGTCTCATCATAT
>CAZICR010000630.1:0-1637 GCA_964537795.1 uncultured Cellvibrionaceae bacterium
CTGATTCTGGAATATTCCAACATCGTCTAAGTCTCTGTCGTGATTCGTTTGATCTACGGAAGGAATTAAAATCAACACCTGGGTAAATAATGTCTAGTTTTCTGGAGAGTTCAGGGTGATTTTCAATCAAAGGTTCACTAACAGCACGGCTAACAGACAAAATTCGCTTCACTGTTTTCATATGTAGTTGGATACGAAACCAAGCTTTCAATTTTATTTTGGTTTTTAAAAGATGGTTGCCTGACTTAAATAAGACTGATGACTTTAAACTGTTTTCAGTGGAGGGATGATGTTCCCATGAAAGATAGGTTGCGCCGGAACCAATAGTGGCCAAATCCAGTTTCCAATTGATGCATCCTATCCATGTTTTTGATCGAAGAATGACAGATGGTTTGGTTTGTTTTATCAGTTTACGCCATTGGGAATAACTCACATTTTCAAAATGGTTTGCCTGGATGTTGATGAACGAAAGTTCTCCTGCGCCTGAATATTTGCACAATACCTCTTTGCCCACTTCAACAATTAAAGGCTGTAACCCCCGTTTCATTAGTGCTTTAGCGAAATTTAATGTATTTAATTCAGTCCCTCCCAATTGCCCATGAGTAGTCTCAGTTATGATTAGGATTGGGGGCTGGGTAGTGGTAGGTAAAACCATTGGGATTCCTCAAAATTTGACGCATGCTACACCAATTCATAATCTGGACTCCATCGTTAGGCCTAATTTCGTCTAGGCATTCTCAAAATATTTGAGTAAACTCGCGGAATAAAATTCAGGAGCTAATTCCGTGCAAAGTCTTCTGCCTCACCAGTCAGTATCCAAAGAGTCCGCGTTAGTCGCCCGATGGCGTCGCTAGTTTCCTTTTGCCAGGTTTTTCCTGGTGTCTTTTTGCTCTGCTGATTTTTTGTATGTCTGCAGTTGCTGCTTCCGAAAATAATTCCAAGCCCCGTGGCTTTAAAGGTAACAAGATGAATCTCGAACAATTTTCTGCGTTGGCTCGCGAAGGTTACAACCGCATTCCGGTTGTGCGCGAAGTGCTGGCGGATTTGGACACACCACTGTCCACTTATTTTAAATTAGCTGCAAAACCCTACTCCTATTTATTTGAATCAGTGCAAGGTGGCGAAAAATGGGGGCGTTACTCCATGATTGGTCTGCCCGCTCGCACAGTGTTGCGTGCGCAAGGCGATCAAATTCAGGTGGAGCGCGACGGAAAAAATATTGAAACTCATCAAGTTGCTGATGCATTAAGTTTTGTCGAAACCTTCAAGCAACGTTATCGTGCGCCTGAATTACCCGGTTTGCCGCGTTTTACCGGTGGGCTTGTGGGTTATTTCGCTTACGACTGCGCGCGTTATGTTGAGCCGCATTTGCGCGCGAGTCAGCCCAAGGATGTGATTGGCACACCGGATATTTTGCTAACAGTTTCTGATGAAGTATTGGTGTTTGATAATCTCGCAGGCAAAATAATTTTAGTGATTCATGCGAATCCGGAAATTGATGATGCCTTCAACAAAGCTATCGCTCGTTTGGATGAGTTGGAGCAAACATTAAAAACCGAATTGCCTAAAGCGCCAGGCTTGGATTTATCCAAAGCTGGCAACAGCGAAGCGGAATTTGTATCCCACACAGGCGAAGC
>CAZICR010000631.1:0-1637 GCA_964537795.1 uncultured Cellvibrionaceae bacterium
CTGACTTCAATTTTGCAAATTTTATTGAGCCGTTCAGCAAACGCTTTTGTAAAATTTTCTGGCATATGCTGGACCAATAAAATCGGCAGCGGAAAATTTTCCGGTAATACGGTCAGCACATCAGCCAAGGCGACAGGTCCACCTGTCGAAGCGCCAATGATTAAAATTCTGGGTTGTTTTTTTAATCGCGAGTCAGTTGATAATTTTGCTGGAGTACTTAATGTTGGTTTTGCTTGCAATACAGACGCTGAGCTATTTGCATTAACATTTGTACTGGTAGGTTTTGTAATTTCATGAACATATGGCTTTTCAAAACTGCTGACTTTTTCTGTTGACATTGAAGATGTCAACGAAATGTTGGCCGTGCGACCAGTTTTCGCCAAAGTGATCAAGCGTTCTTGCAATTTATTTTTTAACGCGACTGAATTGCGCGCGACTTCTGCAAAATCTTTGGGAATAAAATCCAACGCACCTGCGGCTAACGCATCGAGTGTAACTTTTGCGCCTTCGTAAGTAAGGGATGAAAACATCAGAATGGGTACTTTGCGATGCGCCATAATATGGCGAATGGCAGTGACGCCATCCATCACTGGCATTTCAAAATCCATGGTAATGATATCGGGCTGCAAGTCGGCTGCTTTCTCTATAGCTTCACGACCATTGCTGGCGATGCCCACTACTTTCAATTCGGGATTTTCGTTAATGATATCTTTTAATTGTCGTTGAAAAAATTGCGAATCATCGACAACCAACACCCGAATTGGCATCTCTTTCTCCTAAAGTTTTATAATAACGAACTTATCCATGATTCCATGAGCCTTTTGCATATCGGCGCAACAAACTGGGGATATCCAAAATCAATGCAATTGCACCATCACCCGTAATCGTAGCACCCGCCATTCCCGGTGTGCCTTGCAACATTTTGCCTAGTGGTTTGATGACAACTTCTTCCTGGCCTATCAATTGATCCACAACAAAACCAACGCGACGTGTTCCAACCGTAACAATCACGACATGCGCGCTGGTGGGATGGGGATCCGAATTTTGTTTTACCAACCAATCTTTTAAATAAAACAAAGGAATTGCCTGTTCACGGATTGAAATGCAATCCTGCCCATCAACCACGTGTGATTTGGTTAAATCCATATGAAAAATTTCGTTCACACTCACTAATGGAAATGCAAAAGTTTGTTTACCTGAAATAAACATCAAGGTCGGCATAATTGCCAGAGTTAAAGGAACTTTAATAACAAAACGCGTTCCTTTACCTAGTTCTGAATGTATATCAACGCTGCCATTTAATTGGGCAATTTTGGTTTTTACAACGTCCATCCCCACACCGCGACCAGACACGTCGGAAATTTCTTTTTTGGTTGAAAATCCGGGAGCAAAAATTAAATTGTAAGATTCTGTGTCTGATAACCGATTGGCCGTGTCTTCATCGAACATACCTTTTTCAACGGCAATGCGACGCAATTTCACAGGGTCCATACCATTGCCATCATCACTGATCGACAAAAGAATATGGTCGCCTTCCTGCTCGGCAGCCAATATCACCTGACCGATTCGCGGTTTGCCTTTTGCTTCACGGTCGTCAGGAAACTCTATGCCATGATCAACTGAATTACGCACCAAAT
>CAZICR010000632.1:0-241 GCA_964537795.1 uncultured Cellvibrionaceae bacterium
TTACTTTTGATACCGATGTTAACGGCGCGGCTTGGGGTGAAAAAGTGTCGGGCGCGGCGCGTGAACTGAGCGATTTTATTTATGTCACCGTGGGCACGGGAATCGGTGCGGGCGCCATCATCACGGAAAAAAATCCGGTGGTGCCTGCCATCAAACCCTGCCCTGCTATGCCCGGTAATTGCTGTGCAATGGGCGCGGCTTTTGCGCGGAATAACATATTGGCGGCAACGAGTAATGCAAC
>CAZICR010000632.1:251-1629 GCA_964537795.1 uncultured Cellvibrionaceae bacterium
CATCCTGAAGTGGGTCACATGTTGATGCCGCGTGATCGGCTCATGGATAACTATGCCGGTTGTTGTCCGTTTCATTTAGGCTGTCTTGAGGGTTTGGCATCCGGAAAATCCATTGAGTCTCGCTGGGGAGTACCCGGAAAATTTTTGAAGGCAGATCATCCTGCCTGGTTGATAGAAGCTCAATATCTCGCGCTGATGTGTGCCAATCTGACGCAGCTACTGGCACCACAAAAAATTATTTTGGGTGGTGGTGTGATGGAGCAGCCGCAACTGTTGCAAATGATCCGTGAATACTTTTTGGTCTACCTCAATGGCTATGGTCCCACTGCCGTGATAGAGCAAACTGAAGACTACATAGTGAAAACCAATTTGAATGGGATGGCGGCTATTTTGGGTATTGCCGAACTTGCCTTATCGCAACTCGCTTCTAGTTTTTCTGAAAGCATCAAGCCCCCGCTCGTCAGATAGTTAACTTTCTGCTTTGGTTGTTATCTCTACCGAGACAACGGCTTGCATAGCACAGATCTTTTAATTGACATTTGAAGTGTACATTGGCATCTATACCAAATTGCTGTTGGTATAGGTGGAGTCGAGTTGTTGGATAACGATGAGTTGGAATTATTGTGGGATAAAATTGCCGATGCTTTGGTTAACCCCGGTTATATTGTTTTGGATTCAGTTTTAATACCCGAAATGGTACAGGCATTGGTTTTACACTTAGACAGTGTTGAACAACAAGGTATGGCAACTGCAGGAGTGGGGCGCGGCCAGACTTTTCACCAAAACCAACATGTGCGTGGTGACAGGATTCATTGGCTGTCAGATCAGAACCCGGTTGAAAAAACGTTTCTGGATTGGATGGAAAAGTGTCGAATTGGTTTAAATCAGCGACTTTATTTGGGGTTGATGGATTACGAATGCCACTTTGCGGTTTATCCTGCCGGTAGTTTTTATCAAAAGCATTTGGATGCTTTTCGCGACAGTTCAGAATCGAATCGGGCGGTTCGAAAGATTTCCACAGTGTTATATCTGAATCAGGATTGGAAGCCAGAAGATGGTGGTGCATTGGTGCTCTATGATGAGACAGGCCAAATCATTTTGGAAAGTGTTGCACCAGAATGTGGCAGGATGCTGGTGTTTCTCAGTGAAAAATTTCCTCATGAGGTCAATGTGGCTCATCAAAAACGCCGCAGTATTGCCGGGTGGATTCGTAGTCGTTGAATACTTAGTCGAAATTGATGCTTTTTATTTGAATTTTGTTTATTGGCAATATATTTGCAGAATACATCGATGAACAAGCTTGCTTAAGCGGTTTGACAATGCGAGGCCAATCAATGTTGCAGGATCTGTCCATGACCCCCACAAAAAATGTGATGAA
>CAZICR010000633.1:0-1611 GCA_964537795.1 uncultured Cellvibrionaceae bacterium
GACAAGAATAATCTCGGCTATTCCATATTACCTTTAGCGCTGGCCAAGCTTCTGGCACAGGCTATGCTCTATTCATGGAAAGGTGTAAAAAGCGCAAAATTTGCCTAAAGAACGGCAAAAACTTGCCGCTATAGATACCAGAAAAGTGTTTTTTCCATGGCCAAGGTCAGTCCTTGCCGGAGGTTCTTATGGTGGATTCAGTCAAAACAACAACCAGCACCACTGCCAGTGCGGGTTCGAGTATCGTCAGCAAATTAAGTAGTGGCTCCGGTATTGATAGTGCTGCCTTGGTGACCCAGTTGGCGGATGTCAGCAAAGCCGCACAAGCGGCGCGTTTATCCACCCGTAAAACCACCTTGGAAACGCAAATTTCTGATTACGGGTTAATGCGTTCTTCAATTGCCAAGTTGGATGTCGCCGCCAAAGCCCTGAATAACCCCGACACCTTCAACGCAAAAAGTGTGTCTATTCCAGATACCTCCATTCTGGGCATCACCAAATTGGAAGCTAAAGCGGCAACAGGCGATTACAAATTAAAAGTGGATGCTGTTGCACAGTCACAATCTTTGAGTTCAGGTAATTTTGCTTCGGTTGATACTGCAATAGGTAAGGGCACTTTGACCATTCGCTTCGGTGAATGGAACCAACCACCAACAGCTTTTACGGTAGATTCCACTAAAACCGGCGGCACTATTACGATTAATGACAGTAACAATTCGTTAACTGGATTGAAGGATGCCATCAACTCTGCAAACCTGGGAGTGCAAGCAAGTATTGTGGGTGAAGCGGGTGCTTACAAATTGCTGGTGACTTCAGCCTCAGGTGCAAAAAATGAAATCGAAATTACTGCTACGGAAACCCCCAGTGCATTAGGTTTAGCGAGTTTCAATTTCAACAACTCATCACGTGTTTTGACACAAGAACAGCCAGGTATCGATGCACAAATTCGTGTTAATGGATTGTTACTAACGCGTTCCTCAAATCACATTACTGATGTTATTGATGGCTTGGAGTTTGATTTATTTAATTTTTCAGCGTCAGAAACAGTCACAATCAATATCACTCACGACAGAGCCGGTGCAGAAACAGCTATTCGTGATTTTGTCGCAGCCTATAATACATTTTTAAACGACACCAAAAAGTTGGTTGGTTTTGATGAGGAAAAGAAACAATTTGGTAGTTTGCGACAAGATCCACTATCAAAAAGTTTAATGAATTCTGTTCGCACTATGTTGGGTGCGCCGGTAACGGGTTTATCCAGTAATTTTAATACCTTGGGTTCAATGGGTATTCGCACGCAATTGGATGGCAGCTTGCAAATCGTAGAAGATGGCAAGCCAACGGATTTCGCAAATACCATAAAAAATAATTTTGATGCAGTGCGTGATTTTTTTGTTCCAAAAAAATCCTCTGACAATGCACAAATCTCAGTAAGAGCACACAGCGCACAATCCACACCCGGTACTTACGCAATTAATATCACCACTAATGCTACCAAAGGTTTTTTAAATGGTGGCGCCTTGGATGTTGGAACGACATTTCCATTAAATACCGCAGGCAAAGATTACACTTTTAAAATTAAAGTCAACGGCGTTGAAAGTGCGACGATTT
>CAZICR010000634.1:0-1599 GCA_964537795.1 uncultured Cellvibrionaceae bacterium
ATTCGTATTTATGTTTAAGTGAAAGGCAACCTTTTGAAATTCATTTTAGATTTTATAGGCAAAAAGATTCATGGAAATTGCAATCTTTTAGTTACAGTAGTGATGTCGATGAGTTAATCGATAATCTTGTTCTTGATCAAATAACTACAGGCAAATAAAATTATTCTTAATCGAGGCCCAGAGTTACTGGGCTTTATAAGAGACTAAATCTTCTGAAACCCAAATTCCGAAACTTTTTTCAGCAGACCTCTATTAGTTGGCAGCTTCTCAACAAAGGTCTGTGTTTTGCGTTTGTTTTCGTTGAAGAAATTATTTGCCAGCTGCATCATTTTTACGTTTTGGCGGGATTGATGGATAGGTGATGAAGTTTCGAAGCCCATACCGTAGAGAATGTATTGATAGCTCGCCCAGGGAAACATTTCATCGGAGCGTATGTCTTGTTTCCATGGGGTTTTATGTCGCCATAATCGCAACTGCTCTTGTAAACTTTCCGGGTAAGTTTCAATGCGGTGTTGATCTTTCCAATAATCAGAATCGTCTCGTTTACTCAGCACATAGTGGAGCTTGAGAAATTCAATAATGCGTTGCCAGTGCGCAGTGAAGGTTTGATTAAAGCGTTTGGCGATACTGTCCATTACATCGCGGTTAGCGGGTAGTTGTTCGCTAATCATTTGGGCGGAAAGTTCAATCAATACCAAGGCTGTTGCTTCCAGAGGTTCGATAAATCCGGCGGCCATACCGACAGCGACACAGTTCTTGTGCCAAAATGTTTCGCGATGGCCGGGACGGAAACTTAATTTACGAAAACTGAATTTATTAACTTCTTCGACGGGTATGGATTTTTTCAAATAATGACGAAGTGCTATTTCAACATCGTCATCAGTTGTATAAGCACTCGAATAAACATGCCCTACGCCACGACGGGTTGTTAAACCTATATCCCAAACCCAACCATTTTTTTGTGCGGTTGAAATAGTACAGGACGCAACAGGATCATCTTCTTGCTGATAGGGAACTTGCACAGCCAATGCAGAATCGTTAAACAAAAAATCACGTTTATCAACAAAAGGGATTTTGTAATGCTTATCGAGAAGCATACTTGAAAATCCGGAGCAGTCGATAAACAAATCCGCAAAAATATCACCCTGCGCCGTGGTTGTTAATGATGCAATATCACCGGAATCGACACTATTCACTTTAGTGACATGATCAAGAATATGGGTCACGCCCAATTTATTCACACAATGTTCGCGCAAGAATTCGGTAAACTTTCCGGCATTCAGGTGATAACCATAATTGCTAACACCTGAAAATTCCGGTGTTGATATAAGTTTCGGCGCAAGATTCCTGTCAGAAAGAAAACGCTGTGCGCTCACCGCTTCTGCAAACCCGATCGAGTCGCGATATTGCAACCAATATTCTGCCAGATTGATTTCATTAAAACCTTCAGGAAGACTGAATGGGTGGTAATAGGATTGATCGCCAGGATAAATCCAATCAGTAAATTTTGATCCCTGTTTAAAACTGACATCACATTGACGAATAAAATCCGTTTCTGACACACCAATTTTTTTCAGAGTATTACGCATCGAAGGCCAT
>CAZICR010000635.1:0-1582 GCA_964537795.1 uncultured Cellvibrionaceae bacterium
CTGTCTGACGCCTCTAATGGCATCTTCAATTGCCTTTTCGGCATTTTCTCTATCCTCGACATGCAGATGCCGCTGCCATAATTCATAAGTGCCGGTTTTTTCTGATGGCTCCAAGCCATAAAGTTTGTACATCAGATCATCCCAGACCAATAAATTACTCGCAATATCCCATTCCCAAATACCAATTGCACCACTCTCGGTGGCCAGTTTTATTCGTTGATTGGTGGTTTCAATTAATCTACGAGCATTGACCTGCTCGGTGACATTTTGGAATGCACCAAAAAGTCGAATCGGTTTTCCATTTTCGAATTCGGAGGAGCCAACTGCACGCACCCAAATTGAAGTACCATCTGCTTGAATAAATGGCAGCTCCACATCCCAGCCAACACCTTGATCAATTGCATTTTCTACAGCTGCCTGAACGATTGGACGTGCTTCAGGAGCATAGAAATTAATCGCTTCATCCAGTTTGGGCTTGTAACCTGGAGGCACACCGTGAATTCGACAAGTTTCATCCGACCAAAAAATAGTATTTGAACGTAAATCCACTTCCCAACCACCGACTCCAGCTAGTTGCCCCGTTTTATCAAGAAATGCTTCGCTTTTTCGAAGTAAATCTTCTTGTAATTTTCGATGTGTGACATCACTTCTTACGGAAATATATCGATCAATTTCTCCGTTCGAGTTAAACATGGGTGTGATGACACTATCAACCCAGTAAAGTGATCCATCTTTTGCACGATTGCAGATTTCACCGCGCCAGGATTTTCCTTTAGCAATTACTTGCCACATATTGCCAAAAAATGTTTTTTCATGAACGCCCGAGTTTACAATTCGATGATTTTTGCCAAGCAACTCTTCTCTGGCATATTGACTAATATTACAAAACGCATCATTCACTTCGATGATATTTCCCTTGGCATCTGTAATCGACATGATAAATTGCGTTCGAATGGCTGTTAATAATGATTCGGTTTGTCTGGATAATTCTTTTTGTTCGGTGATGTCTTGTACTGTTCCAACAAATCCATCAATTTGATTATGAATATTCTTCAGGGGTTTGGATCTAGAATGAACATGACGTACGTCGCCATTTTTAAGTTTAGTACGGAACTCCATGTCAAACTCTTCGCCTGAAGGAGCCTTCCGAGTCCAGGTTGAAAATATTTCCTCAATGTCATCAGGATGTAACCCTGCTTTCCAACCATCCCCAAGACTTTCCTCAAAGCTCAAACCATAAATTTCTTGCCATCGCGAATTGGTGTAATTACAAAACCCGTTTTCGTCTGTAGAAAAAATTCCCAGAGGCGACGCTTCACTTAACGCTCTGAATCTTTCTTCACTCTGCATCAATTGAAAGGAAATTTTAGACAATTCTTTTGTTGTTATTTTTTCCCCTAAAAGCGCTTTGCGGGACTCCAGCGCTTTGACAGCAGCTTTCGAAAGCAAACGTAAAATTGATCGTTGATTTTCATTCAACCTGTTAGGCTTATCATCAATAACACACAACGTGCCTATGTTTGCCCCATTACTCAATTTTAAAGTTGCACCCGCATAAAAACGGATTTGAGGGGCAGAAGTT
>CAZICR010000636.1:0-1577 GCA_964537795.1 uncultured Cellvibrionaceae bacterium
AAATTTTCTGAGATTTTAAATCCCCCCTAACCCCCCTTTTTCAAAGTGGGGAACAAATCCCCTCTCCCTCCGGGAGAGGGTTAGGGTGAGGGAAAATTAATAACCAAGGATTTCCAATTTCATGTCGTCCTACCTACATGTCATATCGAGTTCAGTAAATGGATGAGTCCGAATTAATTCGTCGCGCACAAGCGGGGAATGCTGATGCTTTTGAGTCTCTGCTGGAGGCCCGCTATGACACGCTTTATCGTTTTGCATTCAAGTGGTGTGGTAATAAGGCAGATGCGGAAGATGTGGCGCAGCAGGCGTGTATCAAATTGGCACGTTCAATTACGCAATTTCGATTTGAATCCAAATTCAGCTCATGGTTGTATCGACTGGTGATTAATTGCGCGAAAGATTGGCAAAAAAGCCAGTCGCGACATGAATCTGTTCGTCATGAGTTTGTCGAAGACGGTGACGAGATATTGGAAAATTATTCAGCGGTAGATAACGCTGCTGAAAACCTAATTTATTTGCGGCAAATTTTACATATGCTGGGCAGTATGTCAGAGGGATTTAAAGAGACAGCTCTTTTGGTGCATGCCGAAGGTTTAAGTCACGCAGAAGCGGCGGAAGTATTAGGTGTGAAAGAAAGTACGATTTCCTGGCGATTGCATGAAATGCGAAAACAACTGCAGTCATTTCAATTGCCGATATTTGATGAGGGTCGATCATGAAAGATGATGATCAAAAAACTGATGTCTTAATCGACTCACTTAAACAAGCAGCTCCCCAGGCCGATGCCAGTGCTAAAAAACGCGCGATTGCTTTGGCTATGGCGGAATTTGATCTGGCAAAAAACCAATCTGCCCATACAGAAAACATTCAAGCTGAAAAAAAATCATTTTCTTTCCAAGGATTTTTAGCATGGCTTCGTCTTACTGGCACTAACCCACAAAGTGTCCACAGGAGCGATACCATGAAAGTCTCATCCCGAAAATTCCTTATCGGAAGTTTAACCACTGCCAGCGTTGCCGTTATAGGTTTGGTTATTTTGCAAAAACCCAACAGTCCATTGATAGATTCACCTCTAGTTGTGAATGAAACTTATGTGACACCACAAACTCAACCTGAACCAGTGCAAGTCGTTATTGGTGAAAATAAAGGCACGAGCGACAATTCAGGTGTGAGCGAAAATGAAGAAGTGGTAATTACGGGTATTAGACAAACATTAAAAGAAGCTGATGATGCAAAACGTGAAGCAGCTCAATTGGCGAGCGCTAAAACAGAATTGAAAAAAGAGTCTCCTGCCAAAGATAAGATTGTCAGACCGACTACCTCTGAAGATATTGGGAGCTTTCCCGATACAAATCTTGTTGAATCATTGCCGCTTGCAGAAAGTGCGGGCATTGAGAGGAAAAGTAAAGAGTCCGAATATGCAATAGCAGATTCTGTTGAAGAAGTTGTTGTCACCGGTGCGCGTAACGTTACAGCTAAACCCGCGTTAGCCGTGGCACCACAGCCTATGGTTGTTGGTATGGCACCACGCGGAGCTGATCAAATTGCTGCCCCCAAGCAAGAAGAGTTTCGCGATA
>CAZICR010000637.1:0-1567 GCA_964537795.1 uncultured Cellvibrionaceae bacterium
CTTGGGTGATGCGTCCCAATCCCAGATCAATTTCACGCGGATGCGCTTGTTCCAGCCAGGAAAGCCAAGCATTAAGTGAGTCAGGTTTCATCAAACACAACGGCTGTAATTAAACAGCCGCACGAAGAGTTAATTTGGAAAGTATGGAAGCCAATTTATCGCGCATATCACGACGATTAATAATCATGTCGATGGCGCCGTGTTCTAACAAAAATTCTGCACGTTGAAAACCCTTAGGTAATTTTTGGCGAATGGTTTGTTCGATAATACTTGGGCCTGCGAAACCGGCTCTAGAACCTGGCTCACAAACATTCAAATCTCCCAACAGGGCCAAACTTGCAGAAACACCACCGTAAACCGGATCTGTCATCACAGAAATATAAGGAGTTCCCTGCATTTTCAAACGCTCTATAACCGCACTGGTCTTGGCCATTTGCATCAGGGAAATAAGGGCTTCCTGCATACGCGCACCACCAGTTGCAGAAAAGCAAACCAGTGGGATATTTTCCTTGAGGGCAATGGTGGCGGCGCGAGTAAATTTTTCTCCAACCACATAACCCATGGAACCACCATGGAAAGCAAATTCAAACGCTACCGCTACAATCGGCATACCTTTTAATTCACCACGCATGGCAATCAAGGCATCTTTTTCACCGGTTTCTTTTTGTGCGGTAAGCAAACGATCTTTGTATTTTTTGATATCTTTAAACTTCAGACGATCTACGGGTAACACGTCAGTTGCCAATTCTTCACGATGCTGTGGATCCAAAAACATATCCAATCTGGCACGTGCACGAACACGCATGTGGTGATCGCATTTGAGGCATACATCAAGATTTTTTTCCAACTCCGGCTTATAGAGCACGGCATCACATTTAGGGCATTTTTCCCACAAACCTTCGGGCACTTTATTACTGCGTTTTGCTTCGGATCGCGAAACACTCGGAATAATTTTGTCGAGCCAACTCATAGTTTTTTCTCGTTTTACTTACTCAGGTCGCGCATTCTACTTCACCCAAACCAATTTGCCCATGCGGGCAGGTTGCTGAAGGAATACTGTGAAGAATCTCTACAGTTAAGACAAATTCGAGGAATAAAAAAACCGGAAGGGTTTCCCATTCCGGCTTTTGACAAAAAGTCGATTAAACCAACTTCTCTTTGATACGAGCTGCTTTACCGGCCAAGTCACGCAGATAGTAAAGTTTGGCTTGACGCACATCTCCACGACGCTTCAGGGTAACGCTGTCGATTAATGGACTGTGAGTTTGGAAAGTACGTTCAACACCAACACCGTGGGAAATCTTGCGAACGGTGAATGCAGAATTTAACCCACGATTACGAATAGCAATCACAACGCCTTCAAAAGCCTGAACACGCTCACGATCGCCTTCTTTTACTTTTACGTTGACGACAACAGTATCGCCAGGAGAAAACTCAGGAACATTGTTCTTGAGTTGTTCTTTTTCCAGTGCCTGAATAATTGGGCTAGTCATTTTTAACTCCTAAAATAAGTCTTTAGCTTCACAGCTAAGGTTTGTCATTTTCAAGGTCGCGACGAAATTCCGTC
>CAZICR010000638.1:0-1566 GCA_964537795.1 uncultured Cellvibrionaceae bacterium
AAACCCAAATGGAAACTACCCAACAAAATTTTTCAGCTTTGGATTTGCCGCGAGATCAAGAAAAGAATTTGCAACAGTCTTTGCAGAATGCAGTGCAAGCGGTGAATGACAAGATTCGTCAACATAAACAACAAGCTGAAAAAAATCGATGGCAAGTGATTTATTCTGCAGCAAAAGAATTGTGTAATTTTGAGTTATCTGTTGTTTCAGGCAGTGCCAGTGAGCAGGCGTTTGAATCCGTTTCCGGTTTGATTGCAGCCAATACTGATTGGCCAAAAGCAATTCTGTCAGCTTTGCAAGCTCGTTTGGCGAAAGCTAAAAATCTGACGGCAGCCGATGTTGAATTATCCAGTAAAAAATTACGTGAATTGGTATTGCGAGCCGATATTTTGGCAGGACGTGAATCGCCCGAAGATGAAAAGCCGGCGCGTATGCGTTACCAGGTTCAACAAATGCAGCAAGGCTTGGGTAAGCGCGATGCCCAATTCAGTGATCTGCAACTGGAGTGGTTTGCAACACCAGCCCTGGTTGAAAATTACGATCAGTTACTACAACGTTTTTTAAGCTAATTGAACTCAATAGTAAAAGCCGGGTCAATCAGGTTCGTGCATTAATTAAGGAATGTTGTCATGAGTAAGTTGAATGTCTTGATGTTGGCGCTGGCTTGCTGTTGTTTGTCATCCTGCATAATTAAACCCAAAAAAATCGTTGCATATGATGCAAAATGTAAAATTGAAACCAAACGCTATGAATTGACAGCTGAGCAAGTCAAAATGTTTGAGAATATGCGATGTGAAAATGATGGTTGCAGGATGCAATTTGCCAACGAGGTTATGGGTGCTGTTTTGTTGGTGCCCTTAAGCGCTATAGTGTCAGGCTCTATTGCCGTTACTGGAAATACCCTGCATTGGCTTGAAGAAAAAGGAAAGTGTTTGTAGGTCAAATGTTGTTTGAATTCTTTGCGTGAAATGGTGGTGTTTGAATCGTTTCGTCATACCTGCGAAGGTAGTTATCCCGCTTTCTTTCCTGTGTCGTATCCTGCTAATCAATTTGTGTAAATCTTTTTCGTTGTGATGCCAACAAATATTAAAGTGTTCAGTTCAACAACAGTGAGCACATAACAATGAAATTATCCCGGTCAATTTTTACTATATTACTCTGCGGATGTTGGGTTATAGCTTCCCAGAGTCTTGCCAAAGAGCCCCTGTACAAAAATCCTGATCAACCGATTGATAAACGAGTTGATGATTTACTCAAGCGTATGACACTTGAAGAAAAAGTGGCGCAATTACAATCTGTGTGGCAACAGCGTCAGGATTTGGAAACTGATGATGGTGTTTTCAATCCTGCAAAAGCAAAAGAAATTTTAGGCAATGGTATTGGCCATCTGGTCAGACCTTCTGAAAATAAAGAAATCAAAACACCGAATAAAACACCGCTGCAAACGGTAATTTTTACTAACGCCTTGCAAAAATGGTTGGTCGATAATACGCGTTTGGGAATACCTGCGTTGTTTCACGATGAAGCCTTGCATGGTCATGTCGGTTTGCATTCCACCAGTTTTCC
>CAZICR010000639.1:0-1559 GCA_964537795.1 uncultured Cellvibrionaceae bacterium
AGTTTCCGGTGGATCGGATCAAGCCTGTAGTCAATATCAACACCAATATTCAAAGCTTGCCAATGGTGAAATTCGCTCCTGTTTATCCACAAGCGGCTATAACCAAAGGTATTGAGGGATATGTTGATGTGGTTTTTGATGTAACAGAAACAGGAGCCACTGAAAATATCCAAATTGTTTACGCAGAACCGGCAAAAATATTTAATTCAGCGGTATTGAAAGCAGTAGCGAGATGGAAATATAAACCCAAGTCGGACGATGTTGGCAATCCTGTAAAAATGTTTGGTGTTCGTGAGAGGCTTCGCTTTACTATGGAAAAATAATTTATACTGGCAGGGACGCCTTTAGGTAAAAATTTTTATGCTTACATCTATTAGTCTTGTGACAATTGCGGAAAAATTTCAGGATGAAGATACCGCAAAAAAATTGTCAATAGAATTATCTTGTGATTATTTGGGAGTGTCTGCCCCTGAATCTGTCAGTTCACATCAGTTTGCTTTGATTGTTAACGACGATAAAATAATTTTGCAACAAACTGGTCGCAAAGTACCGGGTCCCATTTTTGCGGAGTTTACAGAAGGTTCTGTCGATCACAGGCGTAAATTCGGCGGTGGTAAAGGGCAGATGATTGCCAAAGCCGTGGGGATTAAGTCAGGTGTTTATCCACAAATTCTTGATGCAACCGCTGGTTTGGGTAAAGACAGTTTTGTAATGGCAAGTTTGGGTGCCAGTGTAACCATGATCGAACGTTCGCCTATAGTCTACTGTTTGTTGCAGAATGGATTGCAAAGGGCAAAAGTTTTTGCACTACATAATGATGCTGAACTGCATGCAATTATCCAGCGTATGAGTTTGCAGAAAATTGCCAGCCATGATTATTTACAAACCTTGAATGCTGAAAATTTTCCGGATGTGATTTATCTTGACCCAATGTTTCCGGAAAGGGAAAAATCAGCGGAAGTCAAAAAAGAAATGCTCGCGTTTCACAGTCTTGTAGGAAAAGATGAAGATGCCGATCAGTTATTGCCTTTAGCATTATCCAAAGTAAATTATCGTGTAGTAGTCAAGCGGCCCCGTAAGGCCCCTTTTTTAAATAATCAAACACCTTCATTTCAATTGGAAGGAAAATCCAGCCGGTTTGACATTTATGTCATCAAGAAAATGCCGGAAAAACTCAATTGTATTTAAATGGCTATTCCATTTTAAGCTATATTATCTTCGAATACCGAATTAAATTATTTTCTGGCAAGTATTCATCAAATACCATGCAAATTCTTCGGATCAATAATCGCCCCGCATTAGTGACTTCTATACCTTTTTCAGTTAGGGACAAAAGACCATCTTCCTGCATCAATTCCAGTTCTTGAATTTGATAACGAAAATGTGTCTTTGCGTCTACTTCAAAAAATTTTTCAAGATCGCGATAATCCAATCGTAATTGACAAATTAATTGATTGATCACAAAACGCCTGAGTTTGTCCTCTTCATTCAAGGTAAATCCTTTGGCAATGGGCAATAGTCCTGCATCGATTTTTATTTGATAACTTTGTAAATCTTTA
>CAZICR010000640.1:0-1551 GCA_964537795.1 uncultured Cellvibrionaceae bacterium
AATTTCTTTGCGTTGCTGCATGCGTTCTTTGTGACGCTGGGATTTGTCGGTCATTTTATTTTTTGCCTTGTATAAAATTTATTTACTGCGCGAGCATACACCCCCTCCTAACCTCCCCCTTGGCAAGGGGGAGGGACTTGACTCCCTACTGGCTACAGAGTGAATTGTGTCCCCTCCCCTTACGAAGGGGAGGGTTAGGGTGGGGTTTGTTTTTAAAAACTAACATCCACTCCCACATAAGCCGCTTGCCCCTGCGTATTGTAGCCGTTCACTTCAACATACTCTTTGTCCAAAAGATTTTCGATACGTAAAAATCCGGATATGTTTTTGGAAAACTCTGAACGAACTCGCAAATCAACCAACTCATAATCATCCAAAGGCAAATTACCTAAATCAACACGATCTTGTGTTGTGCGGTAATTAACACCAATCAACCATTGATCATCCACTTGATAATCCAAACCAAAATTGGCCATCAACTTGGGTTTGCGCATGCCTGGATTACCATTGCTATCTTCAGCTGTGATGCGTGTGATATTGGCATTCAAATTTAATTGATCCAACAATTGCCAACTGCTCACCCATTCAAAACCTTTTGATTTACTTTCGGGCACTTCTTGCACGTAAGTCCAACTACTGTTGCTATAGGTGATTTGATCTTCAACTTGTTGATTGAAATACACCAGTTCCATTTGCAAACGATCATTCCAGAAATATTCCACACCGATATCATAACCTTCACTGGTTTCCGGTGTTAATTCAACGCCGCCATATTGTCTGTTGGTTGCATTTTCATACAAGCTCGGCAAACGAAAACCGGTTCCCGATGTGGCTTTTATTTTTAATTCACCTGACATGATGTTTGGAATTATATAAGCCGCGCTGATGCGATGAGTATCAAAATCACCAAAATCATCCGTTTGGTCTTGCCTTACACCCAGGGTCACGAATAATTGATCAATAAATTTTCCTTGATATTCTGTGTAAATCGCTTGTTGATCGCGAGAAATTCCATGCTCTTCAAAATCGTTGGCAGATTCGTCAGTACGATTTTCCAATCCGTACACCAAGGTCATCGCATCATTCCATTGCGTATGGCCGGATAACTCCCAACGATCCGTTTCACCTTGATAGTTGTAAAGCGATTTGGTGAGATTTTCGTAAGTATCACGATACATATTGCTGTGGTTGTAAGCCAGTGTTGCTTCACCCAGTGAATATGAATATTTCACCGCAGCGCGGCTGTTGGTCTGATTAAATTGCTCAATACAATTGTTGGTTGTTGGCCAACCACATCCGTCATATTTTGTGGTGGAATTGGTTGTTCTACCGACAACCTCTGCACGCAAACTCTCCGTCACATTCCAGCCCATACGCAAATGGCTGGTATTATTTTCGTAGCCATCTTTGTCTTGAGTGGCGTCTGATATTTTTGCATTGATACCATCAGTTTTAACGCGCGTACCGCTGACAAAAATATCGCCTGATTCAGATGCAGCACCAAGATTACCTTGTGCACGCGAAGTCGCAAATGCGCCTGCTTCATAAGCA
>CAZICR010000641.1:0-1544 GCA_964537795.1 uncultured Cellvibrionaceae bacterium
ATGGTAAAAAGCGGCGTTCCGCACTTGTTATATTCAGAGAGTGGAACTTTTATGGCCCATGGTTTACGGGCGATAAGGGTGGGGTTACGTTTACTGGATCAGTCATCGCTGCTTTGAAAACAACCCCCGGCCTTAATTATTTTCAACCGCGCGCACTGGAAGCGGCTATTTCAGATTATTTGACATATTACTACGGCGACGAATTTTCGTTGGATCGACAACGTCAAGATTGGATTGCTCCTATTAATTGGCGGCAGCAACCCGGTTTTCCCTGTATTGCAGCCAGGTTTGATGTATTGAATTCGGCAGTTAAGATTGATGGTCCTGACAGTCATCTCGTATTTCCTTTAACAAAAACCCATTATTTTGTGTTGCGTTGCGCTATGTCTCGCCCCGCTGTTTTTAGTGATATCAAACCAAAACCCACCATTAACGAATGGATTGACCCCAAACCATTCGTGACACTTATCGATCAAGTCCTCAACAGTGTTCAAATTGAACTTTCCCCTCAAGCTAAAGCAGATCAGGAAGAAGCATTGCGGGATTTAGAAGATAAAGAATTGGTCAAAGAATTTCCGCCATTGAAGTGGGTTGCTCCTCCTCTAGAACCCGAGCCATCCACGGAAAATGAGGATGATGATATTTTTCTGGGTCGAATTATAAAAAACAAATAGTTGGTATTACTTTTTTATTGAATACATTCCAAAATTTACGGAGTCACAAGATGTACACCTCAAAACACTCACAACATGGAAATAAAAAATTGTCTGCTGCGCATTTTCGCAAACGACTTTTGCCTTTGGCAGTGAGTGCAATTTTTGCAGCCAATATTGCGCCGGTTTGTGCGGGGCCAGAAGGTGGCACTGTGGTGGGTGGTGCGGGGAGCATAAATCAAAATGGTAATACTACGACCATTAATCAAACGACGGATTTGATGGCGATTGATTGGCAAAGTTTTAATTTGAATTCGGATGAGCGAGTTGAGTTTGTTCAGCCGGATGCATCATCAATTTCACTTAACCGTATTTTAAGTAATCAGGGTTCATTGATTCAGGGGCAGATAGATGCAAATGGGCAAGTGATATTGGTGAATACCAATGGTGTTATTTTTGGTAAGGATTCAGTGGTGAATGCCGGTGGTTTATTGGCGTCTGGTTTGAATATTGACCCCAATGATTTTATGAATCGCGATTTTGCATTTTCTGCTTTGGAAAATGCCGAAGGTAAAGTCATCAACTCTGGTTTGATTAATGCTGCAACAGGTGGTTCGGTTAGCTTGTTGGGCAAACAAGTCAAAAATGATGGTTTGATTGTGGCGAATTTAGGAAGTGTTAATTTGGCTGCTGGTAAGGAAGCTGTTGTTACTTTTGATCCATCTGGCTTGATGGGAATAAAAGTTACTAAAGAAATTCTGCAATCTGAATTAGGTGTCGATGCTGCGGTTATTAACTCGGGTGACATTAATGCTGCAGGTGGTCAGATTTTATTGTCGGCCAGTGTAAGTGGTGAAATTTTCACTCAAGCGATAAAAATTAATGATCAAG
>CAZICR010000642.1:0-1531 GCA_964537795.1 uncultured Cellvibrionaceae bacterium
TAAACGGAATCCAAACGACTTAATGCAGAAAGACCAACATGTAATCCTGGAATTAATTGCAGCACATCATCGAGAGTACGTGCACCTATCGCTTCAATATCGCGAGCATAAATTACCGACGCAGAAGAAGGTGCTTTATCCAGTGGCGTTGCATTCCCGGTTGCAATGGTGACATCAAGTTGTGCCAATTCCTGCAGGGATAAATCATAAAGATTGGATCGGGAAATATCGGCATTAACAGATAGCGAATGAATCAGAATCAATAAAACTGCATAGCGTATGACATGGAAAAGTTGCATACTCAGCGCTCTTTATAAGGATTTTGGCACCAATCGTTGTACTGCATGTTTCAGTGTTTCAATTCGAACCGGTTTCGTTAAATAATCATCTATCTGATTGGTGTGCGAATATTTTTCTTCATCCACCAAGGAAATAATAATTACCGGAATTTCTTTCAAATCCTGATCAGATTTTATTTTTTCAAACAAAGTCAAACCATGTTGATCCGGCAACAATAAATCCAGCGTAATAACTTTAGGTTTAATTTTTTTCAACAACTGATAACCGGTTACTGCATCCAAAGCGGTGTGCACACCATAGCCATCAGCGCGCAATGTTCTGGCCATAATATCCAGAAAGGCAGGATCATCATCAATCATCACCACATTATCGCTGGCAATTATTGATTCTTCTTGATGATAGGAGTCAACCGTTTTTCCACCATATTTTTCCCCATCATTTTTATCAGCAGGAATAATGGGTAACGGAATATGCACAGAAAACACTGCGCCCTGACCCGGCTCACTTTGCACATTAATTTTTCCACCCATCAGATCCACCAGCTGCTTGGTAATAGCCAACCCCAAACCACTGCCTTCAAATTTTCGCGCACGTGAATGATCCAACTGGTGAAATGCATTGAAAATTAATTGGATTTGATTGGCGGATATACCAATGCCTGTATCAGTCACACTGATATCTATGGCACCATTTTCATGTTTTGCTTGCAAGCTGACGCTGCCACTGGCAGTGAATTTCACAGCATTACCCAACAAATTAATCATTATCAGCAATAATTTTTCAGGATCAGCAATCGGCAGGGATTCACCATCATTGACCGACGTATGGAGTGAGAGCGATTTTTTATCGGCAAGCGGTTTGATACTGCCCAGCGCATCTTCTACCAACTCAGAAAGTTTTACTTGCGTCAAATCCAATGACATACGCCCTGCTTCCATTTTGGCGAGATCCAACACACTATTAATCAGCTTCAATAAACGTTCACTGTTGTTTATTACACGGGTCAAATCATTTAAATGTCGCGACTCATCATTGAATTTCAATTCTTCCAGTACTACTTCGGTATAACCTATAATGGCTTGGAGTGGCGTACGCAATTCATGACTCATTAGCGATAGAAAATCACTTTTTGCCTGACTGGCTTCATCTGCTTTACGTTTTGCAATCAGCAATCGATCCTTGGCAAATTGCAGATCCTGCGCATGATTAGCCAAACGGCGGTTGTCGCGCT
>CAZICR010000643.1:0-1524 GCA_964537795.1 uncultured Cellvibrionaceae bacterium
TTCGCCTTCAATTTCAGCACGGGGGGTCAAGGCTGCGACCGAGTCAATAACCAAAACATCAACTGCACCGGAACGCACAAGCATATCGGTAACTTCCAAAGCTTGTTCACCTGTATCCGGCTGGGAAACAATCAAATCTTCAACATTCACACCTAATTTGGTGGCATAAATAGGATCGAGTGCATGCTCGGCATCAATAAACGCACAGGTACCGCCAGCACGCTGGGCTTCAGCGATTACTTGCAGCGTCAATGTTGTTTTACCGGAAGATTCAGGGCCATAAATTTCGATGATTCGTCCTTTGGGTAAACCGCCTATCCCCAAGGCTACATCCAGACCAAGCGAGCCCGTAGAAATTGCAGGGATAGCAACCTGTTCTTTATCGCCCATGCGCATCACAGTTCCTTTGCCGAATTGTCGTTCTATCTGAGTTAATGCGGCTTGTAACGCTTTCTCTTTATTTGCATCCATTTCACACCTCATTTAATAATTTAAAAATCTGAACATTATTTTGGAAAAGCTTTTAATTGCAACCATGAAAAAATTTGTGGGGATATAAACCCAACAATAAGCGGCCACAGAATTTGACCGTACTCGTTTGGAACACGATCAATAGATAGCCAGTACAAGGCTAAACATATTCCAGAAAAAATACCCATAACACCCAAACAAAAAATAAAATACTGTCTTGCTCTGATACTGCGTATTGTTGGTTTCAATTTATGTTCTTTTTTATTTTCAGGAATGAATTCAATGTCAGGTACAGTCTTATTTTTGATGTACTCGAAATACGGAATCAACAAACTTCCACATACAGCTAAAAACACCGTATTTCTAAACAACTCAACAGAACTAATCGCTTCCATATTTACCCCCTAGCTTCAACAGTGATGGCACTATACACAAACAATACTGTACGTGCAACCAGCACTAGTGGTTTATACAGTACTTTTTTGATTTTCTCCAACCAATGTCACAAGCGTCTCAAGCGCCAGCTGCACTGCCTGGAATTGAATATCTGATCTATCACCTTGAAAAATATGATGTTTTGTAAAAATCTTCTCTTCAACGGCAAACGCGAACCAAACTGTACCAATTGGTTTATCCGGACTTCCTCCTGATGGACCAGCAATTCCAGTAATGGCGATTACAACGTCAGCCGATGAAAGTTCTTTTGCACCCAACACCATTTCCCGCGCGGCTAATTCACTGACTGCACCCTGTTGAGCCAATGTATTTTCGGAAACCCGCAATAATTTTTGCTTGGCTTGATTAGCATAGGTAACAAACCCATAACCGAACCATTGGGATGCTCCCGGAATACTGGTGATAACACTTGAAAGTGCACCGCCCGTGCAGGATTCAACAGTGCATAACATCCAGTCTTTCTTCAACAAAAGCTCACCCAGTTGCTGACTCAAGTGTCGACTTTTTTCGGTGGGATTCAACATCTCTATCTATACTCAACTCAAATTCAAGGGATACAGTATGCAGACAAATCCCGGATACCACATTAAAACTCTG
>CAZICR010000644.1:0-1501 GCA_964537795.1 uncultured Cellvibrionaceae bacterium
TATGGTTTTCATTGGTTTATCAAGATCATGCCAATCCAAATTGACCAAACAATGCTTAACAATAAAACAAGTATTCCGAACGGCGGTAACAAACTCAAGGCTCCCATTGTTAATCCCAGATAGGCCAGTGCTTTGGGTAGGCTTTTGGTTTTAATTGCTACCCAATGCAAAATAAGCAGCCAAATACCATTCAGTATCAATGTCGCTAGGCCAAAAATAGTAATGACAAGATTCACCTTCATGCCTGCCTCGCCATTTTCTAAAAACGTAGGGGCTTTAGAAATCGCATAAAGACTCATCGCGGAATTTGCGATAAGGCAGATAACTGCCAGAAACCCAGCGCTAGCACCTATCCTGAGTGCAGTTGATTTTTTCTGATTTAAAAATTTCAAGAGCACCAAAATTAAAATAACTGAAATTCCCGCTGAAATTATTTTCAATAGATCCTGAAGTATCAGAGGGGCAGGGTTGTTGATCGCCATTTCAATAAGCTTGGTGGGATCAATTAGTGCTGCCGGGCCAATAAGTACAAGTGCAACAATAAGTGTGGCTGCTGCAACAACTGCATTCGCAAATGCAGAAATTCCACCGCGTTTTTGACTACTGAACATAATATTCCCCTTTTTGTTTTAACGTGAGTTAGATGTTGACCTGTCGTTCCAGGACGTAACGGGTTTATTTGCGCTACTATAACCAAATAGAAACAATACAATTAGCAGAATCAAATATTTGATACGCATCATTTTCATAGCCCATCTATTTTGGCAACCAATTTAACCAATGAGTATTCGGTGTTGGACAATTTTCCATTTCCAGCGGTAAGCCTTCGGCAAGTTTTTTCGCAAGGTTTGAAAAGGTATGCGTTTTACTTGGGAGGCAATCCCAGTCTGGGTGTTCCCAATCATCAAGAACCAACTCCAATTTATATCCATCAGGGATAAATCTCTTCAGTTCATTGTCATTTGCTAATAGCTTCTGCCGATAATCTTTGACTAAGGCGCAGCACGCCCAAAATCCGGGTTCAGCTTGAATATCAAAATTCGATTCGATATTTAAGCTTCCTATATTCACTTCTTGGCCCCTAACAGAAATAGAAACAACTCTTCCCTCTTCATAAGAATCTTCAACAGTTCCAGGATTAAATGTCCTGTCATTATCAAAACCCTGTCGACCCACCACACCTGGACCAACCATTTCAATCATCCCCATCAACCCATCAGCTGATGGCCACCAAACAACAGAATTAAATAAAATGATCCAGGAATTATAAGAATTTCTATAAACAGATAGTTGCGATGTCACATAATCAATATTCATATTACTGAAACAAGGCATTTCTATATTTTCGAAACGCTCATCGAGAAACTTTAATATTTCTGATTCATTCATGATAATCGCCAAAATTTCTATCAAAGCTTTTAAGATAGCTGATCATGCAGAAAATCCCCGTCACTCATTTTTTGCTCGCTTGTGTGATCTATTTACCGCAATGCGGTCAAGA